>JALZGN010000107.1 GCA_030861005.1 Actinomycetota bacterium | reverse complement strand
GGCGGCCGCGGCGTGCTCGTCGACGGGAACGGCGTCGCGGAACCGCTCGTCCAGCGGGTCGAGCACGAGGAGATCGAGGTTACGCACATCCTCGTGACGCACCGACATGCCGACCATGTCGAGGGCGTCGAAGGGCTCGCGCAGCGCTTCGGCGTCCCGGTCCTCGGGTTCGACGAGCTCGCCGACGGCGAGGTCGTTCGCTCGGGCGAGCTCGAGATCGAGGCGCTCTTCACCCCCGGCCACGCCGCCGACCACGTCGCCTTCCTCGTGGACGGAAACGAGTGCCTCACCGGGGACGCCCTCTTTCGAAGGACGGTGGGCGGCACTCGTGGCGGAGGGCCGAGCGGTTTCGCCGATCTCAAGCGGTCGATCATGGAGCGCCTCCTGACCCTCCCTCCGGAGACCCGCGTCCATCCCGGCCACCGGGAGGCGACGACGGTCGGGGAGGAGTGGGCCGAGAACCCGTTCGTCCGGTTGTGGCGCGGGCTTGATCGCGAGGACGCCGAGCCGTGTCGCGTGCGAGGCGTCGATGCGACGCTCGTCCTCTGGACGCGAGACTACGACGGCGGCCACAAGGCATGGGTTCGCTTCGCGTCCGGCGAGGACGCGATCGTGGGCGGCTCGCAGATCGAGCGGCTCTCGACCCTCTAGCCCTCGGCGTCCTTCGCAGGAAAGAGCACGGTCGGCGTTTCCTCCTTCGCGGGATCGCGGTGGCGGACGAGCACGTCGACGAGCGTCGCGAGGACGGCCGCGAACGGGATCGCGAGGAGGACGGCGAAGCCGCCGAAGAGGATCGTGACGGACGCGACGGCGACGAGAACCGTGAGCGGCGTCAGCCCGACCGCGTCGCCGAGGACGCGGGGGATGACCAGGTAATCCTCGAGCATGCGGACAATCAGGACGGCGAGCCCGGCCGCAAGCGCGACGCCGAGTGAGTCGGTCACGCCGACGCCGACCGCGAGGGCGCCCGCGGTGATGGGCCCGATCACGGGGATGATCTCGACGACGCCGGCGAAGATGCCGAGGAGGAGCCAGAAGGGCAGCCCGATGATGCGAAAGGTGACCGAGAGAACGGTTGCCACCATGACGATCAGGATCAGCTGCCCGCGGACGTACGCGCCTAGCTTCGCGTCGATCAGATCCCAGGTGTCGCGGACGATCTTGCGCTTCGGGCGGGGCAGGAGCGACGTGACGAGCCCGATCGCGCGGTCGCGCTCGAAGATCCAGTACGCGGCGGTCGCGAGGGTGAAGAAGATGCCGACCATGACCTCGAAGGCGCGCACGGTGATCTCGAGGGCGGGATCGACCGCGCGCTCGGCGATCTCGTCCGCGCTCGGAAGCTCCTCGAGGCGGTCCTGGATCGAGAGCAGCACGCGCTGTCTGATCCCCTCGGCCTCGGCCGCCTGGCGCTCGAGCTCGGCCTGCGAGGTCGGCACCGCCGCGCGGATCTGCTCGCTTGCAGTCGGCACGACGAAGTAGAGGAGGAGGCCGACAGCGGCGACGAGGCCCAGGTAGTGCACCGCGATTCCGAGCCCCCGCGGAAGCCCTCGCCGCCGGAGCGCCTCGACGCCCGGGCGCATCGCCGCCGCGATGATGAAGGCGAGGAAGAGGATCGAGATGAGGAGCTTCAGCTTCCAAAGCGCGAGACCCGCGACGACGACGCCGCCGATCACGACGGCGGCGACGAACGCACGGCGGGCGGTCTCGCGCATCTCCTTCGTCTGCCCCGCCCGTATTGGACCAAACGGGCGCGCCCCACGCCGAACGGCGTGGCCTGGGCGGCGTTCCGCCCGCGCTCCTTAGAAGCCCGCTTCCCGGACGCCCGTGGCGATCAGAAGGAGGACGATCGCGGCGACGATGAGGCGATAGACGGCGAAGAGCGAGTACGTGTGGCGCCGCACGTAGCCGAGGAGCGCCCAGATCGCGACGAGGCCGCTGACGGCGGCGGAGAGCGTCCCGACGACGAACGGCCCCGTCGATCCGGGCGGGAGGTCGGAGAGGAGGACGTCCTGGAACCCCTTCCAGACGACCGCGCCGAGGGTCGTCGGAAGGAGAAGGAGGAACGAGAAGCGGGCGGCCGCGTCGCGCTCGAGGCCGCGGAAGCGCGCCGCCGAGATCGTGATTCCCGACCGCGAGACTCCAGGCGCGAGCGCGAGGGTCTGCGCGAGCCCGATCACGATCGCGTCCCGAAGTGCGATCTCGCCGAGGCGTCGCTCGCCGCGCGAGCGGTCGGCGATCCAGAGGACGAGGCCGAAGACGGCGAGGAGGATCGCGATCTGCCACGGCTCCCCGAGGCGCTCTGCGATCACGTCCTCGCCCAGCGCGCCGACCACGATCGCCGGCACGGTCGCGACCGCGATGAACCAGGCGAGGCGTTCGCTCGGCGTCTCGATCGTCCGGCGACCGACGCTCGCGACGAAGCTCCGCGCGAGAAGAGCGACGTCCCGTCGGAAGTAGAGGGCGACGGCGACGAGCGTCCCGAGGTGCAGCGCGACATCGAAGGTCTGGTTGAAATCGTCGTTCCTCTCGAGGTAGTGCCAGTCGGCCGCCCACGGGACGAGGATGAGGTGCCCGGAGGACGAGACGGGGAGGAGCTCCGTGAGCCCCTGGGTCAAGCCGAGGGCGAGCGCCTGCCAGTCCGAGAGCGCGCCCGCCCGCTCGCCGACCCGTGCCGCCGCGAGCGCGACCGCGAGGACGAGCACGGCGAGCGCGGCCGCGAAGACGCCCGTCCGACCGCTGTAGAACGGGCGGGCGCGTGCAGCCTCGGGCGGCAGGGAAGCGTTCGACATGCGGAGGAGAGCGACGGGGGACGCCCGGCTCGTTCTGGCGCGCCGGGGGCGAAGCTACGGTAGCCGTCGGCCGAAGGCGGCTGAGTATCGTATGGGGCTCGGTGAGCCGGAACGACGTCATCCTCGGCGCCTTCGCTCTCGCGCTCGTCGTCTTCAGCGTCGTCGTCGCGGCGGTCGTCCCCCGGCGCCGCCCCGACTTCCCGGGCAACCACCTCGGCCTCTTCGTCGGGGCCGCCGTCCTTCTCGTCGGGGCGATGCTCGCCGCGGTCGAGGTTTTCGGCGTCGAGGAGGGCCACGAGGCGGCCGCGCGGTCCGAGGTCGCGACGAACGTGCAAGACTCGGGCGAGCCGGACACCGAGACGGGCGCGACCCCGTCGACGACGGCGACGACCTCGACCGGAGAGACCGAGACGGAGGGCGGCGAGGCCGGGGGCGACGTCGCGCGCGGGAAGGAGGTCTTCGCGTCGGCCGGCTGCGCGAACTGCCACACCCTCGAGGCGGCCGGCGCGACGGGGACGGTCGGCCCGAACCTCGACCAGCTGAAGCCGAGCCTGGAGGCGGCGAGGGAGCAGGTGACGAACGGCGGAAACGGGATGCCGGCGTTCGGCGACCAGCTCTCGCAGGAGGACATCCAAGCCGTCGCCGCCTTCGTCGTCGAGTCCACGCAGAAGTAGCAGCGAGCCCGCGCTGCGCGTCGCGCGCCGACGCGGAACCGTGCCGTCGCCCTTCGCGCCGACCGAAGTCGAGGCGCGAAGCGCCGCCTTCGGTCGGCTGAGACGGAGAGGGCGGGATTCGAACCCGCGACCCAGCTTTCGCCGGGTACGCGATTTCCAGTCGCGCTCCTTAGGCCAACTCGGACACCTCTCCGCGCGCCGGACATGGTGCCATAGGGACACCGACCTAATTGTCTTCGTGCAGGACCCGTCCTTCCATCCCGCCCGCGACGACGACGATCTGGCCGGTCACGTGGCCCGAGATCTCGTCCGAGGCGAGCGCGACGATCTGTCGCGCCACGTCCTCGGGCCGCGCGGCCCTGCGAAGTGCCATCGTCCGCGTGATCCGTCGGACGAGGGCGGGGTCGGCGAGCGTCGAGCGGACCATCGGCGTCTCCGTCCACCCCGGGCACACGGCGTTCACCCGCGCGCCGGGCGCGACCCGGACCACCTCGTTCTTGAGGCTGAGGAGGAGGCCATGGACGATTGCCGCCTTCGCGGCCGCGTAGTCGGCGTGCCCCGCCTCCCCGAAGATCCCGGCCGTCGATCCCACGAGGACGAGGCTTCCGTGGCCCGAGCGCGCGACTTCTCGCAGAAAGGCGCGCGCGGTCAGGAACGTCGCGGTCAGGTTCGCGTCGAGGGTCGCGCGCCAGCGCTCGAGGGGAAGCTCCCAGAGCGGAACGTCGTCGTCGGGCCAAACGCCGGCGACCGCCGCGCACGCGTCGAGCCCGCCGAGGGCTTCGCGCGCCTCGCCGACCGCCCGCTCGACCTCGCCTTCCCGGGTGAGGTCGCCCTGGACGACGACGGAGCCGTTCAGCTCGGCGGCGAGCGCCGTCGCGCGGTCGCGGCGACGGTGGAAATGGATTGCGACGCGCGCCCCCTCGGCGGCGAACGCGCGGGCGGTCGCCGCCCCGATACCGCCCGAGCCGCCCGTCACGAGAACTCGCTTGCCGGCGAGACCGCTGTCCACCCCAGCCGGGGTACCCGCCTCCTTCGGTTTGACGCTCGGAGGGCCGGGAAACGTCGGGTCGTGACCGCCGTCATCGTCGTCCTCGTCCTGACCGGGATCGCGACGGGCCTCGTCGCCGTTCTCGGCGCCGGTCTCTTCGCCCTCATCATCATTCCGATCGGCCTCGGAATCGCAATCTGGCTCGCGCTCGCCGGCGGCTCACGGACCGGCCCCCGCGACGTGGCGCGGCGCGAGGCCCCTCAGGGCGAGTTCCTCGGGCCGGGCGGCCCGGACGATCCGACCGCGTAGCGGGGCGGCAGCGAGGACGTTCCGCCAGACCGTCGCGTACCGTTTCCACCGTGACGACGAGAACGGAGCCGTCCGCGCGAGGTCGCCGCGCCCTCGTGACAGGCGGAGCCGGGTTCATCGGCTCGCACGTCGCCGATTCGCTCCGCGCGCGCGAGTGGGCCGTGCTCGTGGTCGACGACCTCTCGACCGGCGTCGAGGCGAACGTTCCCGAGGGCGCGGAGCTCGAGGCGCTCGACATCGCCGACTCGGCGCGGCTTCGTCGCGTCGTCGAGACGTTCCGCCCGACCGTCGTCTGCCACCTCGCCGCCCAGTCGAGCGTGACCGTCTCCGTTCGGGAGCCGGAGCGCGACTTCGCCTCCAACGTCCGCGGGACGTTCAACGTCGCCGAGTCGGCGAAGGACGTCGGCGGGTTCGTCGTCTTCGCCTCGACCGGGGGAGCGCTCTACGGCGACCGGGCGCCCGTCCCGACGTCCGAGGCCTATCCGCCCGAGCCCCTCGCCCCCTACGGCGCGTCGAAGCTGGCCGGCGAGGGGTACGTGGCGACGTGGGGACGCTTCTACGACCGGCCGAACGTCGCCCTCCGGCTCGGGAACGTCTACGGGCCGCGCCAGAGCAAGCACGGCGAGGCGGGCGTCGTCGCGATCTTCAGCGACCGCCTCGCGCGCGGCGAGGCGCCGACCGTCTTCGGCGAAGGCAAGCCGACGCGCGACTACGTCCACGTGCACGACGTGGCGGCCGCGTTCGTTCTCGCCGCCGAGCAGGCCCGCGGCGGGACGTTCAACGTCGGCTGGGGCCGGGAGGTGGACGTCCTTCGCCTGCTCGCCGAGCTGCAGCAAGCGGCGGGGACGGCGATCGAGCCGCGCTTCGAGCCGCTGCGCCCCGGCGAGCTCGAGCGAAGCGCGCTCGACTCGTCCGCCATCCGCGCGGCCCTCGGCTGGGAACCCCGGGTCGAGCTCTCGGAAGGGCTCCGCGAGACTTACCGCTGGTATGCGGAGACGAGCGTCGGCGAGCCGAAGCGCGGCGCCTGACACGTCCCTTGCCGACATTCGCGGCGACGACCCAGTCGAAGTTCGTCTCGTGCCGCCCGGTGCGTCTCGCCAAGGACCGGAGTCAAGCCTTGGCGACGAGTCGGCGGACGATCTCGAGACTACGCTTCTCCGTTAGGCGGAGGGTGGGTCTCGCCGACGCCCCCGCCGCCCCGAGAAGCGAGCATCGTGACCATCCGCTCGGAGGTCGTCATCCGCAGCCGATGCGCCGCATGCCGAAGGGGTTGAAGAACCGGTCGCGGACGGGGGCGAGCGAGAAGGGCACCGACCTCGCCGCCCCGAACCGCGCCCGGAGAGAGCCCCGCCTCCACGGCCGCCGGTAGCGGCGGGAGAAGATGCCGTGCTCGTCCGTGAGGAGCGTCGCGACGCGCCGCCACCCGAACGCGCTCCTGCGCTCGACCGTGACCGAGCCCGGCTCCGACCACGGCGTCCGTCCCCAGATGGAGATCCGACCGTGCCGGCGGAAAGCGACAAACGGGAAGCGGAACGCGGTGAGGGCGCGCTTCGGCCTCGCCCTCGCCGGGTCGAACGCGTGGAAATAGAGGCCCGACTGGTACGGGCTTCCGCATCTGCCAGTCCAGTTGGTGTCGACGAGTTGCTGCCAGACGACGAGCGACACACGCGCCTTCCACATCCGGTAGAGGGCCTCCGAGACCCAACGCGCGTGGAGTGCGGAAGGGATCCCCTTGGGATCGGGCGGGCTCGAGTCCCAGCTGAACTCGTCGACCCAGAACGGAACCGGCCAGCTCGACTCGATCGTTCCCTCGCGCACGGCCGCTCGCAGGACGCGCCCCATCTTGCGGAGGTCGCCGAGGGACACGTCGTCAGCCCGCTTCGCGTGATGGGTCGGACCGCCGTACGTGTACGGGTGATGTCCCCAGACGTCGAAGCGGACGGGGCCGCAGTCCGGCTTCGCGGTGAGGTCGTCGCGGAGGCAGAGTAGCTCGCGCATGAAGAGGAGCGGCGCCGTGTTCTTGCGGTGGGCGAACGGCCCGGTCCCGCCGGCAATCACGACGCTGGGCGGATCGACCGCGTGGACCGCGTCGGCGAAGTTGTTCACCATCGAGCGGTACGTGGCTGGGGAGAGGAGCCGGTCCTCTTCACGCTCGCCCCGCAGGTAGTAGGTCAGGTTAGGCTCGTTCCAGACCTGCCAATGGCGGACGCCGGCGAGAGCCCCGAGGTACGGGTCGTCGACGGGGTCAGCGGGCACCGGCGAGCTGTACCGGAGGGCGGCGGCACGAGCGAAGAGCCCGAGCTCCGTCGCGTTCGGGCGCGCCCAGTTGGCCTCGTCCATCGCCCAGCGAGGCGCCGCGTAGACCATGGCGATCGGCACGAGGCCGTGTCCCAGGGCCAGGTTGACCTCCGCGTCGAAGTGGGACCAGTCATACGCGGGGTCGTCGGGATCCGCGGGCCGGGCCGGCCGCTCGGGTGCAACGTCCGCCCAGCGGAGCCCGATCTTGACGTAGCTCGCGCCCGCTCCACGAATCCGCGAGTAGGTGGCATCGTCGAGAGAGCTCCCGTTCATCAGCCCCGTGTGGACCGGCCCCGCGGCCACCGCGGTTGGGGAGAGCGACCCCGAGCACCAGACCGCTAGCTGCACGGCCGCGGCGAGCACGCAGGCGAAGAAGGCCGGCGGACGCGGCTGCAAGCGCGACACAGTGGACCCCGATTCGATCGCACCGGTCAGAATCGGCAACCGGAGACCGCCGGTCAAGGCCCGCCTTGTAAAGGTTCGTACCGGCGCGGTCGGCTTGCGTGGTTCGGCGACTCGGCGACCCGCCGGCCGGACGAAGCGTGAGCGCTCCAACGGCTACCCGTCGAGCCCCCGCTCGGCGCGAGCCGCGGCTTCGCCGCGAGTTCCGGGGGTCGACCTCTTACTTCTCGCCTGACCGAAACGGAGTTCGTTAGGGGCGTTGGTCGGCGACGCGTTGGTTGCAGTTGATGGGGCGAACGCCGAACGGGTTGAAGAAGCGGTCGGCGACCGGCTTCAGCGAGAACGGGAGCGCCCGGGTCGAGCGAAAACGCGCCCGGAGCGCGGACGTCGAGCGGGGAACGGCGTAGCGGCGGGTGAAGACGCCCCCCGAGCCGGCCCGCGGCGTCCCGACTCGCACCCAGCGCCGCCTCGCCTTCCGTTCGACGACGACTCGCCCCGGAGTCGAGCCGGGAGTCCGACCCCAGACGAGAACGCGGCCACGTTGACGGAACGCGACGAACGGGAAGCGGTAGGCGGCGAGCGAGCGCTTCGGGCGGGCGGACGCGATCGTCGGCGCCCACCGGTAGAAGCCGGACTGGTACGGATTGCCGCACCTGCCGGTGAAGCGGTTGTCCATGAGTTGGAGCCAGGCGACGAGGGAGACGCCGTTTCGCCACATCCGGTAGAGGCTCTCGGCGACCCAACGCGCGTGGAGCGCGGACGGGATCGCGCCAGGATCCGGCGGGCGAGAGTCCCAGCTGAACTCGTCCACCCAGAAGCGGACGGGGCCTGTCGAGACGATCGTCCCGCGCCGCCGCGCCGCCTTGAGGACGCGCCGCATCTGCGGTAGGTCACCGAGCGAGACGTCGTCGGGCAGGATCGCGGTGTGCAGCGGCCCGCCCGACGTGTAGGGATGGTGACCCCAGATGTCGAAGTGGACGGGGCCGCAGCGCGGCTTCCGAGTCAGGTTTCTCCGCAGGCAGAGGAACTCCCGCATGAACGCGAGCGGGGAGGAGTTCTCGACGCGCTTGAACGGGCCCGTTCCGCCGGCGAGGACGAGGTTCGAAGGATCGACGGACTTCACCGCGGCCGTGAACCGGTTCGCCATGACGCGATAGCGGTCGGCGGAAACGATCGTCCCGTTCTTGCGCTGCGGCGAGAGGTAGTAAAGAAGATTCGGCTCGTTCCACGCCTGCCAGTACCGGACGCGGGGAAGCTTCACGGACGCTTCTTCGGGGTACCTGCCGCTGTAGCGCCTTGCCGTGGCGTAGGCGAACTGGCCGAGGGCGTCAGGGTCGACGTTCGCCCACCCGTCGTTGACCGTCGAGGCGTAGGACGGCGCGTGGACGACCATCACGAGCGGCCGGAGGCCGTTCTCGACCGCGTTCGTCACGAGCGCGTCGAACCGTGACCAGTCGTACGTCGGATCAGCCGGGTTTCTCGCGTCGACGGGTTGTCCACGCCGGACGATTGACCGCCAGTCGAGGGTCAGCTTGATGAACGTCGCGCCCGCCCCGCGTACGCGGCCAAAACCGGCGCTCGCCTGGCTGCCTTCGAACGCCGTTCCCGGGTACTGGAGGAACGCCGTGTCGATTCGTGCCGCCGATGCAACGGAGACGAGCGCGAGCGCAGCGGCGACCGCCGCGGCGAAGCAACCAACGCGTCTTGACGTGTGCGATCCCATAGCTTCTCGGCCCCAGACCCCGATGCCCCGTCGGTCCCTGAGAACATCGGCCCGGCGGCGCATCTCTTGAGTCCGCGAGTATAGATGGAGCCGCCGGCGGTTCAGACGGCGACGGATCGCTCTTACAAATTGCTTGAGAGAAAGGCGAGTGACGGTTGCCCCTCGTGAACGGGATCCGGAGGCGCCGATGAGCCGCCGAAAGATCCTCGCCGTCGTCGGGACACGCCCGAACTTCATGAAGATCGCGCCCGTCCTCCGCGAACTCGCCGCGCGGCGGAGCGAGCTCGAGCATGTGCTGGTGCACACCGGACAGCACTACGACGACCCGATGTCGCAGGTCTTCTTGGACGAGCTCGGCGTCGGAGATCCCGATCGGTTCCTCGGCGTCGGGTCGGGCTCGCACGCTCAGCAGGTCGCTCGCGTCCTCCAGCGCCTCGAGCCGATCGTGCTCGAGGAGGAGCCGCACCTCGTCCTCGTTCCGGGCGACGTCAACTCGACCCTCGGCGCCGCGCTCGTCGCGGCGAAGCTCGGGATCCCACTCGGGCACGTCGAGGCCGGCCTTCGAAGCTTCGACCGGACGATGCCCGAGGAGGTGAACCGGATCGTCGCCGATGCGCTCTCGGACTTCCTCTTCACCCACTCGCCGGAAGCACGCGAGAACCTCCTCCACGAAGGCCGGCCCGCGAACGCGATCCACGAGGTCGGCAACACGATGATCGACACGCTCGTCGCGATGCGCGGTCGCATCGAGGCCGAGCGGGCGCCCGAGCGGCACGGGCTCGAGCCGGGGACGTATCTCGTCGTGACGCTCCACCGCCCTGCGCTCGTCGCGGGGCCGCTTCTCGCGGAGGCGCTCGCCGCGCTCACCGACGTCTCCCGCGAGCTCGACGTGGTCTTTCCCGCGCACCCGCGGACGGCGGCGGCGATGCACGCCTTCGGGCTCGGGGTCGACGGCACGCGGGTGCGCGTCCTCGAACCGCTCGGCTACCTCGAGTTCCTCGGCCTCCTCTCCCAGGCGGCGGCAGCGCTCACCGATTCCGGCGGTATCCAGGAGGAGACGACCTACCTCGGGATTCCGTGCTTCACGCTTCGGGCCAACACCGAGCGCCCCGTTACGGTCGAGCTCGGGACGAACGTGCTCCTCGGGCTCGCGCCGGCGCGCATCCGCGAGATCCCCGCGCTCATCGACGCGGCGCGGCGACGGCGCACGTCGGTGCCGCCGCTCTGGGACGGCGAAGCCGCCCGGCGGATCGTCGACGTCCTCGCCGCGCGTCTCTCCGTGAGTGCGGAAGCCCCGGAACGCACCCGGCTCCTCTCGTGAAGGTCACCGCCTTGTCATGAGCGCCTTCGCCGCGGACGTCGTGGACGCAGCTCGCGCCCTCGCTCGCTGGGGAGAGGAGCGCGGCTGGAGAGGGTCCGACCCGTACGAGGGGCTAAACGCGACGCGGTATGTGGGCCCGCTCGTACGGCGGCCGTTCGGCCGCCGGCTCGTCACGCAACTTGTCAAGCGCTCGCCGCTCGACCTTCGGTGGATCCTCGGAATCGCGCCGCGCCACAACGCGGCGGCGCTCGCGGCCGTCGTCTCGAGCTACGCGCGCGACGGCTTCCTCGCCGACGAGGAACGGGCGGAGCGGCTCGAGCGAGCGGCTGCGCTCCTCGAAGGCCTTCGCCTCTCCGGCTACCAGGAGCCTTGCTGGGGCTACCCGTTCGACGTCCAGACTCGCGTCTTCTTCTACCCGGTCGGCGCGCCGAACTCGATCGCGACCGCGTTCGCCGGGCAGGCGCTTCTCGACGCGTACGAGGCGACCGGGAAGGAGGAGCTGCTCGACCGGGCCGAGGGCGCGGGCGACTTCTTCGTGCGTCGCGTCCCGCAGACCGGGGATGGCGACGACGCCTACTTCGGCTACCTGGGCGGTGACCGAACGCCGATCCACAACGCGAACATGCTCGTCTGCGGTCTCCTTGCGCGCCTTACACGTCATGTCGATCGGCCCGACCTTCACGAGGCGGCGGAGCGGGGAGTCGCATACACGGTCCGGCGACAGCGCCCCGACGGCTCGTGGCCGTACGGTGAAAGGCCCGGGCTCGAGTGGGTGGACGGCTACCACACGGGGTACGTGCTGGAGGCGCTCATGGTCTGCCGAGACGCCGGGATCGCCGCCGCCGGCGGCACGGAGCTCGCGAGCGGCCTCGATTTCTACGCGCGCCGGCTCTTCCTCGCCGACGGCACGCCGAAGTTCACGGATCGGTCGGTCTTTCCGATCGACAGCCAATGCGCGGCACAGGGCATCCAGACGTTCGCCCTCGCGTCCGCGGCCGACCCGCGCTACCTCGAGCTCGCGCGGGCGATCTTCTCGTATTCGAGGCGGCGGCTCTGGCGTCCCGACGGCGCTCTAGTCCACCAGCTCGGCCGCCTGTGGAGGAACCGGACGCCGCACGTTCGCTGGGGGGCGGCGCCGATGCTCCTCGCCCTCGTCCACCTCCTCGCCGCGGAAGGACGCGCAGCGTGAAGGTCTGGATCGACCTCGCGAACTCGCCTCACCCTCTCCTCTTCGCCCCCGTCGCGGCGCGGCTGCACGAGCTCGGTCACGAGGTCGTCGTGACCGCGCGGGACGCGGCGCAGACACTCGAGCTTGCCCGCGACCGATGGCGTTCGGTCGTCCGCATCGGCGGCCCGAGCCCGAGCGCAGCGCGGGCGAAGGCGCAGGCGATCGGGGCGCGCGCGCTCGACCTACGCCGTTTCGCTCGTCTCGCGCAGCCGGACGTCGCGCTCTCCCACAACTCGTACGCTCAGCTCGTCGCCGCCCGCTCGCTCGGCATCCCTGCCGTGACGGCGATGGACTACGAGCACCAGCCCGCGAACCACGTTGCGTTCCGGTTCGCCGACAGGATCCTCCTTCCAGCGGCGCTCCCGCTCGCTTCTGTCCGCCGCCAAGGCGCGGTCGCGCCGAAGGTGGAGCGTTACGACGGGCTCAAAGAGGAGCTCTACCTAGGCGACTTCGAGCCCGATCCCGATGTCCTCGTTTCCGTCGGCGTCGAACCCGACGGCGCGGTCATCGTCGTCCTGCGGGCGCCGCCGCGCGGTGCCGTCTACCACCGGTTCGACAACCCAGTCTTCGACCAGGCGCTTCGCGAGCTCGCCGCGCGCGACGACGTGCGCTGCGTCGTGCTGACGCGACACCCCGAACAGCGGGAGGCGCTGGCAGCGCTCCGGGCGGCGAACGTCGTCGTTCCGGAGCGGGCGGTCGATGCCCGCTCCCTCATGTACGCCGCCGACCTCGTCGTCGGGGCGGGGGGAACGATGACGCGCGAGGCCGCGCTCCTCCACGTCCCCACGGTGAGCGTCTTTGCCGGAAAGCCGCCCTCGGTCGACATCTGGCTCGAGCGGCGCGGGAGGCTTCGAAGGCTGACGGACGCGCGCGAGCTCCGCGACGTCGGACCGCGCTCGACCGACCCGGTGCCGGTCGGGTCGCTGCGCGAGCGGGGAGTGCAGCTCGTCGAGCGCTTCTGCGAGACGACGGTCGCCGCGGCGCGGGGGGGAAACGCGTGACGGCGCCGGCGCCGGTCACTCCGGTGGTCGGCGAGCGGCGCGGTTTCGATCCGGTGCGCGCTCTTCTCGCGCGCGGGACGCTCTACACGCTCGCGACGGCGCTCCAGGTCTCGACCGCCGTCCTCGTTCTGCCCGCGGTGACACGGCTCTTGCCGGCGACCGAGTACGGCGTGGTCGCGGTCGCCGTCGTCGTGCAGCTCGTTCTCGGGCTCGCCGGATCCGCCGGTTTACCAGAGACCCTTCCCAGCACGTACTTCCGAACCGCCGACGGTCCCGATCGCGCCCGCACGCTCGTCGCGGTCGCGTTCGCGACATCGTTCCTCGTCGTCCTGCTCGCCGAGGCGACCGGGGCGCTCTGGAGCGCCTCGCTCCTCGACCTCCCCTACGAGACGCCCGTCCGCATCGCGGTCTGGTCTGCCGTCCCCTTCGCAGTCCTCATCACCGCGCAGGCGGTCTTGCGGGCGGGTGACCGCGCCGGTGCCTTCTTTGCGACCGCGGTCATCGGAACGGCGGGGGCGCAGGCGCTCGGCCTCGTCTTCCTCGTCGCCTTCGGCGCGTCGCCGGCCGCGTTCCTAGCCGGAATGACGCTCGGGATCTCTCTCGGGGCCGTCGCCGCCGTCGCGACGTCCGGCCTTTCGCTTCGCGGCTTCGCCTCGCCTAGGTTCCTTCGGTCGAGCCTCGCGTTCAGCCTCCCCGCGGTCGCGCACGGGCTCGCGCTCTACCTCGTGTGGGCGGGGGCGCGGGCGGTGTTGAACCATCTCGAGGGCCCCGCGGCGGTCGGCCGGTTCCACGTCGCGTACCTGGTCGGCGGGCTTGCCGTCGTGATCGTCTCGGCGATCTACCGCGCCTGGAGCCCGATCGTCTTCGGTGCTCCCGACGAGCGCCGATGGGCCGCGCTCGCCGACACGACCGAGGTCGTGTACCGGGTCGCCGCCGCCGTCGCGGTGGCGATCGCGATCGCCGCGCCCATTGCGCTCGTCGTGCTCGCGCCGAACTACGACCCGCTCGGGCTCGTGACCGTGAGCAGCGTCGTGACGCTATCCGCGGTTCCCTTCGTCACGTACTGCGCAAGCTTGAACGTCATCCTCTGGCACGGGCGCACGCTGACGCTCGCGTGGACGACACCGCTCGTCGCCGCCGCGAATGTCGGTCTCAACCTTGGCCTCATTCCGCTCCTCGGCTTCTCGGGAGCTGCCGTCGCGACGGTCCTCGCTTACACGTTGCAGGCGCTCCTCGTGACCTGGGCGGCGCGGCGGCTCGTCCGCGTGCCGTGGCGCCTGCGACCGGCGATCGAGGCCGCCGCTGCGACAGGAGCCGCGGTAGCACTGTCAGCGCTTCTCCCCACGGGAGGCGAATGGCTTGCTATTAGGTTTCTCCTGGCGCTCGCTCCGCTTGCGTGGCTTGCGTCCCTCGTCGTCCGGCTCCGCCGGCCGGCGGCTCGGTGGGCAGCCTGACGACGAAGTGAAACGCAGACGGAACGGCGAGCGCCCGAAAGAGAAGCCGCGTTAGCGCGAAGCGCCCTTCGTACTCCCGACCGTGCACGAGGATCTCGAGCCCGGCCGTCTCGAATGTCCCGCGAATGGCGAGGTCGTCGACCCCTTCGAGGGCGTGACGCTCGGCCCGGGCGCCGACAGGGGTCTCGTCACCGCCGCGCGGTCGCCCCCTGACACGGCGCGCCACGAGCGACGGGACGCGGCGGGGGGTCTTGACGAAGACGTGGGCTATGTAGTCAAGGCGCCTCAGCTTCTCGCCGAGCCGCCCGACCCGCGTCGGGTCGAAGATCGTCACCAGGATGCCCCCGGGGGCTAGGTGGGCGACGGAGAGCTCGAGCGTCCGACGGTAGTCCTCGAGGTGATGCAGCGCGGAGGAGAAGACGATCAGATCCCACCGCTCGCTCGTCGCGGCAAGGAAGTCGCCGACTTCCGCGACGCGTGTGTCGGTCGCCCAGCCGCGGACACTTGCCTTCCGTTCGTAGATCGCGAGCATCTCGGGCGAGACGTCGACGGTGACCGGGCTGATGCCGTGCTCGAGGAGGAGGAGGGAGACGTTCCCCGATCCGCCGCAGGCGTCGAGAGCGCGCGGCTCCGGCGGTAGCTCGCGCAACGCCCGTGTGAGGACGAGGCGGAGCCGCTCGCGGAGTCGAGGGTCGACGACGCACTCCTCCGTGCTGTCGTACCGGTTCGCGGCCTCGGCGTAGAAGCGGCGATTCGCGTCCACGGTGGTCGCGGCGGCATCGTCGTCGCGATCGCGCACTTCGGGGGCATGCATCACCGGGCGGCCCGCCCTGGCTCGTCGAGTCGAACCGCAGCCCCGCTTTCGGCGGACGTGAGAGCGGCGAGAGTCGCCGTCATCGAATCCAGCGGGTCGGGCTCGGGCGCGGCGCGCCCCTCGACCCATTCGCCGAGCGCGACGAACTGCCGCGAATGGCCCTTGTCCTGCGCGCCGCCGTGGCGGCGTTGCGGCCGATTCGGGCCGTGCATCGTCAGGGTTCGAAAGTCGTCGAGCACGGCCGAGCGTCCGCCGGCGTGCACCTCGACGTACTCTTTGCCGAGCCGGTCGGCGCCGCGTGCTCCGTAGACGATCGTCGCGAGCGAGCCGTCGCCGAACTCGAGGGTGAGGGTGAAGGACCGACCTCCCTGCAGCGGCTCCCCCGGCTCCGCCCGCATCGTGCAAAGGATGCGCTCGGGTGGTACGCCGACGAGCCAGAGGGCCAGGTCGACGAAGTGGCAGCCCTCACCGAGGAGGCGGCCACCCCCCTCGTCGAGGTCGTTCAGCCAGTGGTTCGAGGGGAGAGCGCCCGCGTTCACTCGTATGAGGATCTCGGCCGGCCCAGGCTGCTCGGCGAGGAAGCGGCGAAGCGCCTGGGCGGCGGGCGCGTGGCGGCGATTGAAGCCGACCGCGAGCAGACGGCCCGACTCCGCGCGCGCCGCACGCAGCTCGGCGAGCTCGCTCGCCGTGAGACACGGCGGCTTCTCGACGAAGACCGCCTTGCCGGCGCGGAGCGCTCGCAACGCGAGCGCGGCGTGCGACGAATGGCGCGTGGCGATCGCGACGAGTCCGACGTCGGGGGCGGCGATCGCCTGTTCAACGGAGGTGACGCGGCTGAACCCGAACCGCTCGGCCGCCGCGTGCGCCGAGAGGCCGCTCGCGCTCGCGACCGTGCGGAGGGAGAAGCCGGCGTCCCGCAGGCCCGGGATGAGGATCCGCGTCGCGAAGCTTCCCGCCCCGACGACCGCGACGGCACGGGGCGTCGCGAGCGCGGGTGGCGGGGCGGAAGGCGCAGGCGCGGCGGGCGCCTCGTCGAGCGCCGGATACTCGAGGAGGATTCCGAGCGGCGATGTCTTGGCCGCGAGCAGCTCCTCGTAGGCTTCCCCCGCCTGGTCGACCGGGATCCGGGCGCCGACGAGCGGCTCGACGCGGACCTTCCCGGCGGCGACGAGCTCGAGGAAGGCGGCCATGTTCCGCCGCTCCGTCCACCGGACGTAGCCGAGCGGGTAGTCGAGGCCGCGCTCCTCGTACTCGCGGTCGTAGCGGCCGGGGCCGTACGAGCGCGACGCGACGAGGGCGAGCTCCTTCTCGTAGTAGGCGTTCCGCGGCACGTCGAGCCCGACCTCCCCGAGGACGACGACGCGTGCCCGGTCCCGCGCCAGGCGCGCGCCGAGCTCGACGGGGTCCGAGGACGGCGTCGCCGCCGTCAGGACGACCGCGTCGCAGTCGCGCGCTTCCGGCGGGATCTCCCTCCGAAGAGCTTCGCGTGCGTACGCGACGTCCGCTCCGCCGGTCGCAAGCGCGCGATCGACGAGCTCGGCCGAAAGGTCGACGCCGACGACGCGGCACGCGGCCGCGCGGAGGATCTGTCCGACGAGCTGCCCGACGAGCCCGAGGCCGACGACCGCCACGCGCTCACCGAGGCGGGCCCCCGCCCGTCGGACGCCGTGGAGCGCGATCGCGCCCACCGTGGCGAAGGCGGCCTCGTCGAAGGCGACTCCATCGGGAACGCGGACCGCGAGGTTCCCGGGTACGTAGTTCATCTCCGCGTGGACGGCGTAGCCTCCGCCGCCGCATGCGACCCGGTCGCCCGGGGCGAGATCGCGCACGCGCGGGCCGGCGGCGACGACGACCCCGGCGGACGCATACCCAAGCGGCGACGGCTGCTCCAGCTGCGACCGCACGGCCCGTACCGTCTCGGCGATGCCGTCGCGGCGCGCCTTCTCGAGCACGCGACGTGTCTCGTCGGGCCGCGCGCGCGCCTTGCCGATCAGGCTCTCGCGCCCGGTCGCGACCTTCTTCCTCTCCGTGCCGGCGCTCAGGAGGCTGGCGCGGACGTCGACCAGCACGCCCTCGGGCCGAAGCTCGGGGGCGGGCACGTCGAGGACGGAGATCCGGCCGTCGCGAAGCCGCTGGGTGACCTGCTTCACAGCCGACCCGGCGCCTGCGGCAGGGAAACGATTGGCGTCGTTCTCTTGACGCGAGTGAGCAGCGTCCCCCTGAAGTAGCATGGCGCCTCGTGCCACACGCCGTGCCGGAGAACGGTCACGTTCTCGCCCGGCTCCCGACGACTGGTGACACGCTGGAAACCGACGCGCGGGTGCGAAGCGAGGAGGCCACGACGCCGACCGAGGCTACACGAGAGCAGTGGGCCGACTCGTCGGACGGCCGAGCGAGCGAGGAAGCGATTCGACCGGCCGATCGTGTCCGGCGGTAGGGACTCGGCAGGAGAGTCGTGACCGACCAGGCGGTCGCGACGGCCGCGCCGGTGGCGCCGCGGCTTCGGCGTCGCCTCGAGCCGCGCGCGGACTGGACGGAGGCGGGGTGGACCGCCGACCTGGCCACCCTGTCGGCGCTCCTCCTCCTGACGGCGGCCTTCGGCCGTCCGTTCTCGAAGCTCCACGTTCCCGGGGTGGAGGTCTACGTGACCGAGATCGCGCTTCTCGCGATCGGCGCGCTGACCCTCCGGCGCTGCGGCCTCGGCGGCGTCCGCGATCGGATCCGACCGATCCCGCTCGTCCCATTGCTCCTCTTCTGGCTCGCCGGTGGGGTCGCAGCCCTTCGCGGCTTGCCCGAATTCGGATTGGGCGGCGTTATCCAGGACGTCGGCCTCGTCGAATACTCGCTCTTCGTCCCGCTCGTCGCGATCGCTGCGGACACCCGCGAGCGAGTCCGTCTGCTGATCGCGGTGCTCGCGTTGGGCGGGCTCGGTGCCCTCGTCGTCAACGGGATCGTCTACTTCCTGGCGCCGGATAGCCGTCTCGGACCGGACGCCAACCCGGGCGCCGCCGTCGGCATCTACCTTGCGCTTCTCGTCGTCTTCGCCCTCGCCCGCTGGCTCCACCGCGTTCCCGTTCCTCGCTACCTGGCGGTCGCAACGGTTCCGGCGCTCGTCCTCATGGCGCTCACGGTCGTTCGCAGCATCCTCCTGGCCCTCGTCGCCTCCTTGGCCGTGCTCGTCCTCCTGGCACCCGGGCGGCTGCGGGCACTCGCCCTCTCCGTCGGCGCAGTCGCAGTCGCGCTCGTCGGCGCCCTCGGCGTGCAGGCGACCGGGCTCGGATGGGCGCCGGTCGACCTTCCGCCTGCCGCGTTCGCGAACCCGAGCTACGTCTCGGACGACGGCGCGAGCGGGTTCTCTGGAGGGACCCAGATCTCGGGAGACGCAGCGAGCGGCAGGTTCTCGCGCCAGCTCGCGCCCGGTGAGGCGCTCGCGCTCCCGCATCTCAACGGCCTCGTTCCGGGCCAAACCTATACGGTCGTTTTCGGCATCCGCCCGCTGATCCGAGAAGTCGTCCGCGGCAGCGTCGGCGACCTGACGGGAGCGGGCTGGGGCTCCAAGGAGTTCGCGGCGCCGCCACGAGCGACGTGGCAGAAGATACGTGTGAGGCTGACGGCGACGGAGGAGACCGAGCGCCTCGGGATTCTTCCGGCCTCTTCAGCCGGCGTGCGGGTGGACGCCGTCGGCGTCGTCTCGGGAACGGTGGGCACCGAGGGCCCCGTGTTTCCGATCCAGCAGTCGATCGCGGATCGATCCTTCGTCGCGGATGACGGAGCGAGCGCGTTCGTCGGCGGCAGATGGATCGCCGGTCACGCCGCCGCCGGGAGGTTCTCGCGGGAGTTGGCGCCGGGGGAATTCATGCGAGTCGACGCGATTCGTGGGCTCGTCCCACGACGCGCGTACACCGTCATCTTGGCGGTCCGCCCGCTCGCACGCGAGGTCGTGCGCGGAGCGGTCGGCGATACGTCGGGCGGCGGCTGGCGCGCACGGTTGTTCGCGACGGCGCCGCGCCTGAGATGGCAGAAGGTCGTGGTCGCCCTGAGAGCGACGAAACGGGCCGAGGAGCTCGACATCGCGTCTCTCGCCCGGGTTCCGTTCCGCGTGGATGCAATCCGCGTCGTGCCCGGCCGTCGCGCGGCGGGGCGCTCGGGAGCCGTGAAAGCGAGCGGTCTGCGCGACCCGGCCCTCGGCGTCGCGAGCTCGGCCCCGGCCCAGCCGGGTTCGCAAGCGGCGGCGGCGGGCGGCGAAGCGAGCCCCGACGTCTCGCTCACCGAGGACATCGAGGCGACGTTCGGGAACGCGTCATCGTCCGGCTCGGCCGCGAACGTGCGGTGGCGCTTGGCGTACTGGCGGTTCATCGCCGAGCGAACGCTCGCACACCCGATCCTTGGCGTCGGATTCGGCCATCCGGCCGCCTTCGAATGGCACGGGTTGCTGTACGACGCCCGCCGCGGCGACGGCGCCGACCCGCGGGACGTTACGCCACCGCACAACTCGTTCCTCAACCTCCTCTACAGAACCGGGCTCCTCGGCGCGATTCCGCTTCTCGCGCTCATCGCCGTCGCCCTCTTGCGGCTTGCGCGCTCCCTTCGCGCCGCGTCCCCGCCTGAAGAGCGCGCGTCGCTCATGATGCTCGCGTCCGTCTTCGCCTTTATCGTCGTCGTCGCGAGCTTCAACGTCGCGCTCGAAGGCCCGTACATGGGAGCGTTCTTCTGGACAGTCCTCGGCCTTCTGCTCGTGGTCCCGCGCCATTGGCCGCTTGTCGAGACCTCCGGGAAGGGACGCCCGAGGACGGATTCGTCGTGAGCCGGACGAGCTCGCCGCGGTTCGGCAGACGAACTGGCGGCGGCGCTCCCCGCCACCGGAACCTGGGCTTCGGGGATCGTGCCCGACGCCGGGAGGACGGGTCGAGGATAAAAGTCGCCGTCCTCTGGCTCGGTCGCGTAAGCCAGGACACGGGCGGGCGGACGTACCTCGGGGAGATCCTCGGGCCGCTCGGCGACCAGCCCGGCCTCGACGTCGACGTCCACCTCGGCGACCCGGATTTCGAGGTCCCAGCGAGCTGCACACCCGTGCGGCACCACGTCCCCTACCGGGTCGGTCCTGCCGCGCGAGTGCTCGCGGAGCCGCTCGTCGCCGGCGCGCTCAACTTCGGCGACTACGACGTGCTCCTCGCCCCGCTCAACTTCCTTCCGCCCACGTGGCGTGGTCCTTCGGTCGTCGTCCTCCACAACGTGCTCGCGTTCGGCGACTCTCTCCGCGACGAGGTTTCGCGACTCCGCGCCTGGTATCGGCCGCTCGCGACGCGAGCTGGCCTCCGGCGCGCGACCGAGATCCTCACCGTCAGCGAGCACCTGCGCGAGCTCGTCCTGGCCCATTTTCCTGACGCCGATCCGAACCGCGTTCACGTCGCGCCGCTCGGGACACCGACCCAGCTCGTAATGCGCGCCCGCGACCGCCGCGGTGCGGCGGAAGGGACGAACGTCCTCGTCGTCTCGACGCTCCGGCCGTACAAGCGGGTCGACCAGGCGGTGGAGGCGTTCGCCGAGGCGACGCGGGGCCTCGGGGACTCCGTGCTTCGGATCGCAGGACCGGCCAGGCCGGCGGAGCGAGAACCCCTCGAGCAGTTGGCGGATCAGCTCGGTGTCGGCGGGCGCGTTCTCTTTCTCGGCAACCTTTCGCACGCCGCTCTCGCCGACCTCTACGCGGGCGCGGACGCCCTCCTCTTCCTGTCGGAGATCGAGAGCTTCGGACTTCCGATCCTCGAGGCGATGGCGATCGGCGTCCCCGTGATCGCGAAGCCGATCGGGGCGCTCAAGGAGGTCGGCGGCAACGCACCGATTTGGGTACCGCGCGACGCGGACGCGGCCGCCATCGGGGCGACGCTCCGCCGGGTGCTGGCGAGCGAGGATCTTCGCGACCGCCACGCACGAGCAGGGCGGGCGCAGGCGGCGCGCTTCGATTGGCAGGGGGCCGCCCGCCTGACGGCCGACGCCGTTCGACGCGCGGCGGTATCGGCGCAACCTCGGCCGACGTCCCGCTCGGCCGCGCGGGGCGCGCGCGCACCCTCCCGTTGACTGCCAACGGGCTCGCCCGTACGCTCACGCGGTCGCGACGATGAGAACGCAGCGCGGGCACACCTACGCGGTGCGCGGGGGACTCCCTTCGCTCGTGGACGCTCGCATAGCGAGCGCGGGGCGTCAGAGTCGAGAGTGGGCGCTGCGGCGGATGCTCACGCTCGCCGACGTCTTGGCGGTATCAACCGCGCTCGCGATCGCGACGGCGCTCTCGGACGGTGAAGAAGACGGCGTCGTCCACTTCGTCTGGGGACTCCTCACGCTTCCGCTTTGGGTCGTGCTTTTCAAGCTCTATCGCCTCTACGACCGCGACGCGAAGCGAGTCAGTCACTCCACGGCCGACGACATTCCGTCGATCTTCCACGCGACTGTCATCGGCGGCCTCGGGCTCTGGGTCTTCTACAAGCTCGCGCCACCGGCCAACGTCACGTTACGAGAGGGTCTTGCCTTCTTCCTCGCCGCGTTCGGGGGCGTCCTCCTCTCGCGCGCTGCCGCGCGCGCGCTCGCTGCGCGTTCCGTTTCGCCCGAGCGCGTGCTGTTCGTGGGTGGCGGCCCGATGGCCCGGCTCCTCATCCAGAAGATTCGCGCCCACCCCGAGTACGGCCTCAGCCCAGTCGGCTACGTCGAATCCGCCCAGGTCGACGGCGACCGCCTCGGCGACGAAGTTCCGTACCTCGGCAGCGTGTCGGACATCGAAACGGTCTGCGAGCTCGCCGCGATCGACCGCGTCGTGATCGCGGCGCCCGCAGTCGAGGAGGACGTGCTCGTCGACGTTATTCGACGGACCAAGGGGCGCGAGATCCGAATCAGCATGCTGCCCCACGTCGTCGACGTGCTGGGACCCTCCGTCGAGATCGACCACGTTGAGGGCATCACCGTCCTCGGCGTCAACCCGCCGATCCTCACTCGCTCTTCGCGCTTCCTCAAACGGTCGATGGACATCGCGGTCGCGTCGGCGGTCCTGGTCGTCTCGCTGCCCTTGCTCGTCGCGATCGCGACCGCGATCAAGGCGACGTCGCCGGGTCCCGTCCTTTTCTCGCAGGAGCGGATCGGCCGCGGCGGGAGGCGGTTCGGCATCCACAAGTTCAGGTCGATGGTGCAAGACGCGGAGGCGAGGGCCGACGAGCTGAGGCAGCTGAGCGGGCACCCCGCGTGGCTCCTCCTCGACCACGACCCGCGGATCACGCGCGTCGGACGGGTCCTTCGGCGCACGAGTCTCGACGAGCTGCCACAGCTCTGGAACGTCCTCAAGGGGGAGATGAGCCTCGTCGGCCCGCGTCCGCTCCCGGTCGACGAGGACGAGAAGATCTTCGGCTGGGGACGTCGCCGTCTCGACCTCACCCCAGGGATCACGGGTCTTTGGCAGGTCCTCGGGCGGACGAACATCCCCTTCGAGGAAATGGTGAAGCTCGACTACCTCTACGTCACGAACTGGTCGCTCTGGCAGGACGTGCGCCTGCTCATCGATACGCTCCCGGCTGTCGCCCGCCGGCGCGGGGTCAACTAACGCGAGGCGACCGGCCCGGCGTTCCGGACGGTCTCGCTCGGCGCAGTCGCTTCCCGGCCGACGGCTGCGTTCACGAGAGACGCCACGTGCTCCATCTCCGTCTCCTCGAGCTCGGGGAACATCGGCAACGAGAGGAGCTCGCGCGCCCACTCCTCGGTCGTCGGGAAATCACCCGGCTCGTAGCCGAGCCCGGCGAGTGCCTTCTGTAGGTGGAGAGGCGTCGGGTAGTGCATGCCGGTCGCAACCCCCTCCTCGGCGAGCGCCCTCTGGACGCGAGCGCGCTCCCGTGTCCGGATCACGTAGAGGTGCCAGACGTGCTCCGCCCACGGCGCCTCCTCGGGCCGGACGACGCCGTCGGGAAGGAGGGATTCGCGGTACGCCTGCGCATGGCGCCGGCGGAGGTCGTTCCAACCGTCGAGGTGACGGAGCTTGACGCGCAGGATCGCCGCCTGGAGCGCATCGAGCCTCTCGTTCGCGCCGACGACGACGTGTTCGTACTTGCGTCGCTGCCCGAGGTCGCGAAGGAGTCGGACTCGTTTCGCAAGTGCCTCGTCGTCGGTCGTTACCGCCCCGCCGTCGCCGAACGCGCCGAGGTTCTTGCCCGGATAGAAGCTAAACGCGCCGACTCGTCCGAGGCTGCCGGCGCGCCGCCCTTTGTAGCGTGCACCGTGTGCCTGACACGCGTCCTCGACGAGCGCGACTCCCCGCGCCTCGCAGAGGTCGCGAAGCGGATCGAGATCGGCGGGGTGTCCGTACAGGTGGACGGCGATGACCGCCTTGGTGCGCGGGGTCATCGCCGCCTCGGCTCGCTCGACGTCGAGCGTCGCCGTCGTCGGATCGCAGTCCACGAGGACTGGGCGAGCACCGAGGCGAATCACCGGGGAGACGGTGGCGATGAACGTGTTCGCGGGCGTCACGACCTCGTGGCCCGCCCCGACGCCGAGCGCCTCGAGCGCGAGCGCGATCGCCGCCGTCCCGGAAGCGACGCCCACGCTCTCGCGAACCTCGCAGTAAGCGGCGAATTCGTGCTCGAAACGCTCCACCTCCTCTCCGAGGATGAATCGGCCCGACTCCACGACGTCCTGCATCGCCGCGTCGACCTCGTCTTTGATCGAGCGGTACTGGCGGCCGAGGTCGACCAGCGGAAGCGTCACGAGTACGCGACCGGGACGGCTCGCACCGGAACGGGCATGCCGTCCGCCTCGAGAGACTCCGTCGCTGCCTCGAGGACGGCGACGACGCGCCGGCCGGCTACGCCGTCCGTCTCCGGTGCTGCACCCGAGAGGCAGCAGTCGACGAAGTGCGCGATCTGCTCCTTGAGCGGCTCGGCCGCGGCGACCTTCGGCGCGACGATGTCACCGTCGCGAATGAGCGCCTTGAACTCGCCGAACTCGGCCCCACGGGCCGCCTCAGAGACCGACTCGTAGCTCACCCCTCTGTCGAAGATCTTGAGCTTCTCGTCGATCGCGACGTCGTCGAAGACGACCATCCGCTGGTCGCCGACGACCGTTACTCGCCGCACCTTGTACGGATCGAGCCACGAGACGTGCACGGCCGCGATCGCGTCGTCCGTGAAGCCGAGCTGGAGGAAGGCGACGTCCTCGTATCCGTCGCGGAGGAAAGCCTGGCCCATCGCGGCGACGGACACGGGCTCTCGATCGAGGAGGTAGCAGAGGATGGAGAGGTCGTGTGGGGCGAGGTCCCAGAGCGCGTTCACGTCGTGCCGGATCGGCCCGAGCGCTGTCCGCACCGTGTGGCAGTAGAGGACGCGGCCGAGCTCGCCCGCCTCGATTCGGCGTCGCATCTCACGCACCGCCGGGTTGAAGATGAACGTATGACCGACGAAGAGGACGCGCCCTGCCCGCTGCGCGGCAGCGATCAGCTCATCGCACTCCCCAGTCGTCTGGGCGAGCGGCTTCTCGCAGAGAACGTGCTTCCCCGCCTCGAGCGTCGCGCGCGAGAGGGCGTGATGCGTCGAGGTCGGCGTCGCGATCACGACGGCGTCAACGTCGTCCGCCTCGAAGATGTCGGCCGCGTCCCGGCCGACGCGGATGGACGGATAGCGCGCCTTGACGAGCGCGATCGCATCGGCGGAGAGGTCGCAGGCGGCGACGAGCTCGGCGTCGGTCATCTCGGTGAGGATCCGCGCGTAGTGCGGTCCCCAGTAACCGAGACCGATCAGACCGACGCGCAGCATGACTCGCGCTTTCTCGTTTGCGGCAACAGAGACGTTTCCTCGCTCGGCGGAGCGGCCACCCGGCCGGAGCGGGCGATTCTACCCAGCTCGCTGCGAAGTCCGCTCGCCTACGGACGGCACCGTCCGATCGATGCGCGGAGGGGGGCGACGCCGCGTCGCGTGGCGCCTCACCCCCGGCCCGCGAAGAGCGGCGAGCGTGGGTTGAGCTCCTCGGCGCGATCCAGGCTGCGGCGCGCGGCCGCGATGTCGAGCGACTTCGTCTCGAGACGCGCCCTCACGAGCCAGAGGCGCCAGTCCGACCGATCTCGCTCAATCGCCTCGCCGATCCAGCGCCGGGCCGCGCCGAGGTCGCCGATCTCCTCCTCGACGAGCGCGAGCTGGAGGTGGGGCGACGCCGCCCACGGCTCCAGCTTCCTCGCGGCGAGCGCGTCGTCGAGGGCGGCGCCGGCGTCGCCTCGGCTCACCGCCTCCTGGCTTGCGCGGATCTTCAACGTGCTGAGGAGCGGGATTGCCTCGGCGGCGACGAGAAGGGGCGCGACGGCGATGACGGCGAGCGCGACCCCGGGCGGGACGAACCGCCGCTTCCTGGGCGCGCGCCCGACGGCAACTCCCCCTGATGGCGCCGTGACCGCTGTTGCCGGGCCGACAAGGAGGCCGAGGAGCGCGAAGGCGACGAGCGAGACGGCGGGGATCTCCCACATCCAGTCCACGCCCGCGCCCAGCGCGTAGGCGAGAAACGCGGCGAGGACCGCGGCGACGAGCGCCCGGTCGGAGTCGCTGCCGCGAAGCCGCGTCGCCCCAGCGACGATCCCGACCCCGAAGATGCCGACGACGAGGAGGAACCCGACGATCCCGAGTTCTCCGAGCATCTCGAGGTAGAGGGAGTGCGCGTCGCGCACGAACGACGCGATCGACGCGTGCTGCGCCCACCAGGCCTCGTACGAGCCGGCGCCGTCTCCGACGAGCGGGTGCTCCCGGAACTGATCGACGGCGGACGCCCACCACTGCCACCGGCCGTTCCCGCTCGGGCTCGTCAAATGGGAACCGATCGGGTCGTCGGTGGCCAGGGCGGAGTCGGACGGCACCTTCTTGAACTCTTCGAACCGTTGCCGCGGATCGCTGGCCGCGATCCCGAGGAGGGCGACGGCGACGACGATCGCGGTCGCCGCCCAGCCGACCCGGGGGCCGACCCGGACGGCGCGCGGGAGGTAGCGCCGGAGGAGGGCGTAGACGAGCCCCGTCGCCAGGCAAGCGAGGAGGACGATGAGCGCGGCCGATCGGCCCTGTGACTCGGCAGCGGAGGAGTCGAGCGGGCCGTTTACGAGCTCGTCCCGCGCTATGAGCGCGTTGACGGCGAGGTACGAGCCCGCTACCGCGACGACGATCGCGCCGGCGGCCGCCCACCGGCGCGCCGTCAGCGCCGCGAACGCGACGACGCCGAGCGCGCACGACGCCGTTCCCCCGCGCGACGAGGTCAGGTACACGGTTGCCGCGAGCGCGGGGAAGGGAGTGAGCGCGAGCGCCTGCCCGAGGCGGTTCTCGCTCGCGACCGCCGCCCGCAGGAGGAGCGGGCAAGCCAGGGCGACGAGGAACGCGAGCCCGTTCCAGTAGTTGAGCGGGTAGTTCAGCCTCGTCTGCTCGACCGGGAGGAACGGGGCGATCTCGGGCTTGGGAAAGGCGTCCTGGAAGAAGCGGCTCGCGAGCGCGAGGAGCGCGACCGCGATGATGCCGAGCGCGATCCCGTCGCTCCACCGCGCGGCGTTCGCGCGCGTCGACGCGAGCACGGCGAGGGCGAACACGCCGAGGTCGACGACGATCCGGTCGGCCTCCTCGAATGCGCGCTCGGCGCTGTCCGCCCACAGCATCGAGAGCGCCGTCACGAGCGCGAGCGCCGCGATCAAGGCCGCGGCCACCATCGCGACGCCGGGGATGCGCGCGAGCGGCCAGACGGAGAGACCGACTCCGAGGACGATCGCCCACCAGACGACGATCGCGATGGCGCTTCGGCTCGTCACACCGTAGCCGCCACCGTCGAAGGCGACCCAAAAGACGGCCGCCGCGACGACGAGCGGTGTCGCAAGCGCGCCGGCACGCGCCACGAGCGTGTTCGCGGGAGGACAGGCTGCGGTCAGGGTCATTCCGGCGCCGCCGGGGGGCGCAGCGGCAGGGAGTCATTCTAGTGGCCGTCGCCGCCTCCGCCGCCCCGACGCGTCCGCGGCGAGCTTGCATGTTAAGGATCGATGAAACCGCGTTGACAGCGGTAGCGAGCGGGGGCGAGGATGGCGTGCGTGCCGGCTGGAAAGCCCCTCTTTCGCGCGGTCCTCGCCGCCGCCGTGGTCGTTCTTGCTCTCGCCGCGCCCGCCTTTGCCTTTGCGCAGGCGATGCCGGATATCTCGGGGGTCGACCAGTACGTCGAGCCCCTCCCGACCGGCGGGGGCAACCAGCCCTCGGGCACCGCAGGCGGGCCGACGCCTCCCGTCAACCACACCGTCCAGGCACGGATCGCGAAGGAAGGCGGGCCGGATGCGGCCTCGCTCGCGGCGATCGCGAGCGACCCGCGCTACGGCGCTCCACGGGACACCATCAAGGACTCGCGCGCCCGCAAGAGCGGTGGCGCACGAAGCGCGCGCGCGCGCGGCGACGACGCCGGCGGTCCACCGCCCGATGTCTCGCTCGGCGAGGCGATCTCGTCCGGGGTCGGCGCGCTTGCGGGGGACGAGGGAGGTCGAGGCACGACCGGGCTCCTGGTGGCGCTCGTGGTCGCCTCGCTCGCGATCGTCGCCCTCGCCGTCTGGCGGTCGCGCCGCAGGTCCGCTTAGCTCGGTCGGTCAACGTACCGGCGGAAGCCGGGACTGAAAGGAGATCGACCGTGCCCACGCGCCGCCTTCGCCTACGCCGGCCTTCGCCCGCGCTCGCGGTCGCCTGCCTCGCCCTCTTCGTCGCCCTGGGCGGGGTGAGCTACGCCGCCGCCGTCCTCCCGGTCGGGAGCGTCGGCACGCGGCAGCTTCGCTCCGGGGCCGTGACGAAGCCCAAGCTGAGGAATCGCGCCGTCACGACCGCGAAGCTCCGAAACGGTGCGGTGACCTCGGCGAAGATCGCTCGCCGTGCCGTTCAGGCGAGCGATCTGGCGCCCGGCCTCGTCACAGGACCGCCCGCCGTTGCGAAGAGCGAGACGGCACGCGTCCTCGCCGGAGCGACCACCCAGCGGACCTTCGTCGACCTGCCCGGGGCGCGCGCGGCCTTGACCCTGCCCGCAGACGTCAACCGCATGCTGCTCCTCGTCCGTTTCTCCGCCGAGTCGTCCTGCTCGGGCGGCGCGGGTGCGCAGTACTGCCCGGTTCGCGTGGTCGTCGACGGGATGGAGGCGCTCCCCGCTGCCGGGCTCGACTTCGCCTTCGACAGCACGGATTCGGGGAGCGAGACGGGGAGCTCGTGGGAGAGCCACGCGATGGAGCGAACGACGACAGTCGGGCCCGGGGCGCACACGGTGCAGGTTCAGTGGGCGGTGACGAGCGCGGCCACGACCTTCCGGCTCGACGACTGGGTGCTCGCGATCGAGAAGTTCCCGGTCGGCTAGCGGCTCATGCGAGCGGCGTCTCGTCGAGACGCTCGAGGAGCTCGACGACCGATCCAAAGACGGAAGCGGCTCCCGCGTCGCGGAGCTCCTGGTCGGAAAAACCGCCCGTCATGACGCACACGGTCTCGATTCCCGCCCGGCGCGCCGCCTCGACGTCCCACGGGGTGTCGCCGACCATGACCGCGTCTCGCGTGTCCGCCTTCGCGAGCGCGGCCTGAACGAGGTCGGGATCCGGCTTCGACGCCTCGACGTCGTCCTTCGTCGTCCAGGAGTCGGCGAGCGTCCGAGCGTCGAGGAGGTCGAGGAAGTGGTCGAGGTGGCGCTCGATGGACGAGCTCGCGAGGACGACACCGCTCCCCCGGTCCTTCAGCGCGGCGATGAGCTCGCGGGCCCCGGCGAGGGGCGAGACCTCGTGGATCATGTGGTCGAAGGCGTGCTCCCAGTCGCCGCGAAGGGTGTCGCCGATTCGCTCCTCGACCTCGTCTCCCGCGACCGCGGCGACGTACTTGTCACCACCCATGCCGACGTGGCGGTGAAGCCGCCAGATGGGAAGGACGACGCCGCGCTTTCGAAACGCGCGGTACCAGGCGAGCGCGTGGTGGTAGTTCGTGTCGACGAGCGTCCCGTCGACGTCGAGAACGACCGCTCCCGGCACGGGTCGGCGTATACCCTCGGCCGAGGGTGGAGGAACACGAGCGGCGCTACTACGACGTCCGGGCCCCCGAGTACGACGACTGGTACCGCGGAGAGGGCGTCCACGCCGAGCGTGACCGACCGGGCTGGCACGACGAGACGCGAGCACTGGGAGCGCTCGTCTCGGGCCTCGAGGCGGGCCGGATCCTCGACGCCGCGTGCGGGACGGGGTTCCTGACGCGGCACCTCCGGGGCGAGGTCACGGGCCTCGACCAGAGCGCGTCGATGCTCGCGGTCGCGCACGGGCGATGCCCGGACGTCCGCTTCGTCCGGGGCAACGCGCTCGCGACGCCGTTCGACGACGGGACGTTCGACCTCGTCTTCACCGCTCACTTCTACGGACACCTCCGCGACGCTTCCCGCGAGCGGTTCCTGGGTGAGGCGCGACGTCTGGCGCCCCGCCTCGTCGTCGTCGACTCCGCCCGGCGCGCGGACACTCCCGCCGAGGGGCTCGACGAGCGCGTCCTCTCCGACGGCTCGCGCCACACCGTCTACAAGCGCTATTTCGAGCCCGAGGCGCTCGCGGCGGAGCTCGACGGCGAGGTTCTCTTCGCCGGCCGCTGGTACGTGGCAGCGGCCGCGTGACGCGGCGCCGGAGCCGCTACCGCTCGTTGATCTCCCTCCAGGGCGACAACCGGGTGTGTCGAGCGTGCGCGGAGGCGGGCTTCCCGCTCGAGTCGCTCCCCGTCTTCGAAGGGAGGCCCGGCCAGCGCGCGCTCATCGTCGGGCAGGCGCCCGGCGCGCTCGAGGGCGAGGAGCGCCGGCCGTGGCGCGGCCGGGCGGGGCGGACGCTTCGCCGCTGGCTCGACGTCGGCGAGGACGAGTTCTACTCCACCTTCTACTGTGCCTCGGTGACGCGCTGCTACCCCGGTAAGCACCGGTCGGGGCGCGGTGACCGGCCCGCGACGGCGCGGGAGGTGGCGCTCTGCCGCTTCTGGCGCGAATCGGAGCTCGAGCTCCTGCGTCCTCGCCTCGTCCTGCCCATCGGCGGCCTCGCAGCGCGCGAGGTGCTCGGCATCGCGCGCATCGGTGCGTGCGTGGGACGAAGCTATCGCGTCGCCGACGCGGTCGCCGTGCCGCTCCCGCATCCGTCCGGTGCGAGCGGCTGGCTCAACGACGTCGCCAACCGCGGGCGTCTCGAAGCCGCGCTCGCACTCGTTCGCGCCGAGCTCGCCGCGCTCGGGTAAGGACTCGTTCCGAGCGTACCCGGGCGACGGAGCGTCATTCCGAAACAGTTCTAGGCGCGCAGGCGGCGCGCGATCGGCATCGCGAACCAGAGGAGCGCGATCAGGGCGGCGGTCGCCCCCGTCATCACGCCGACCGCCCACCCGGCGAAGAGGACGTCGGTGATCAGGAAGACCACGGCGACCGTCGCGAGCGCGAGGAACGCCGTGCCCGCGATCGCGAGTCGATTGGAGGTCGCGAGCATCCACTCCTTGTCCTCCGCGCGCCACTCGATTCGGTGCAGCGCCGTCGGCGCGATCAGGAGCACGGTGGCGATCGTCGTGGAGACGACGGCGGCGAAGTAGACGTCGCGCTGGACGTCGGTCACCTGCCGCCAGCCCTGCGAGAAGGGGACGATGAGGAGGAACGCGAAGAGCACCTGGATCCCCGGCAGGGCGACCCGAAGCTCGTTCAGGAACTCGATCAGCTCTCGGTTCAGGCGCTCGTGGGCGGCCTCGGCACCTCCGTCACGCTGGTCGGGCATTCCGAACGGAGTTCGTCGCCTGGCGGCGACGCCCTTCCGCCCCGCTCACGGCCGGCCGAAGCGGCGCCGGCAGCGCCGAATCGGCGGGCCAGCACCCGCGCAAGTGACAGACTGTTACTTGGACCGAGGTCGGCCCACCTCGATTACGGCGACGACTCGGACCCCCCGCTCGTCGTGGTCGTCGGCGCCGGCGTCCCCGGCGTGTGGAGGAGGTTCTCGACTCCCTTGACGCCGGAGACCTTGCGCGCGGCGTTCTCGAGCTCTCCGATCCTGTCCTCCTCGACCTCGCCGCGTAGGTAGACGACGCCGTCGACGACGTTCACGTCCACCTGTCCCTTCGGCGCGTCGACGTCGCGGAAGATCTCGCTTTCGACCTTGCGCGCGAGCGTCACGTCGTCGAGCTCCTTCTCCTCCTCGCGCAGGTGCGTCGCCTTCTGCCGCACGCCGTACGCGCCGGCGGCGACGCCGCGGCCCGCCTGGGCAGTGCGGCGCGCGCCGCGGCGGAAGAACCCGCCCATCCGGTCGACGAGCATCTTGCGCCGCCGATTCCCTTGCTGGGGATCCAAGAAGTACATGAGGGCGGCGCCGAGGCCGGTCAGGCTTACGAATCGCTTCATCGTCACTCCTTACCTCAGTTTCCCCGTTGCGTTACCCGGCGCCCACGCGGCGAAACCGCTAGGGCGCTCGCTCGGCGGCTTCGGCGTCGGCCTTCGTCTCGTGGACGGTGTTCGGAGGATGCTCGGGAGGTGAGTAGAGAGAGTAGAGCTTGACGTCGCGCGTTCCCGTGTTGACGACGTTGTGCCAGA
>JALZGN010000329.1 GCA_030861005.1 Actinomycetota bacterium | reverse complement strand
GGCCTCGGACGGCGACTTCCTGACCGCTCGCGCGCGGGGGCGCTCCTTCGACTGACGCCGCCGCGGCCGGGCCTTCGCCGACTGCCCGAGCTGACGCCCGCGACCGGAGAGCGGCGCGCCCGCGTGGGGCTCCTCCAGGGGTGCGTACAGCGCGTCTTCTTCCCCGACGCGAACGCCGCGACGGTCGAGGTCCTTGCCGCCGAGGGCTACGAGGTCGTAGCGCCGCGGCGCCCCCGCTGCTGCGGCGCGCTCCTTCTCCACACCGGGTACGAGGACGAGGCGCTCGCGCTCGCGCGCGAGGTGATCGCCGCCTTCGCCGAGTGCGACCTCGTCGTCGCGAACGCGGCCGGGTGCGGCTCCTCCCTTCGCGACTACGCGCACCTCCTCGCCGACGACCCCGAATGGGCCGACCGGGCAGCCGCTTTCGGCGCGAGGGTGCGAGACGTCTCCCAGGTGCTCGCGGCTTCCGAGCCGCGGACGACGCGCCGCTCGATCCCCCTCCGCGTCGCGTACCACGACGCCTGCCACCTTGCGCACGCGCAGGGCGTCCGCGCCGAGCCGCGCGAGGTCCTTCGCCGGATCCCGGGGATCGAGCTCGTGGAGCCGGTCGAGTGGGAAGTCTGCTGCGGCTCCGCGGGGCTCTACAACCTCCTCCAACCGGAGGCGGCCGCCGAGCTCGGGCGCCGGAAGGCGAGGAATCTCCTCGCGACGGACGCTGACGCGGTCGCGGCGGGGAACCCCGGCTGCGCGTTGCAGATCGGGACGTACCTAGAAGAAGCGGGGAGACCGCTTCCGGTCATGCACCCCGTCGAGATCGTACGGATGTCGATGAACGGAGGGAAGACGTGAAGCAGGCGGTCGAGGGAATCGAAATCCGGGCGCCCGTCGAGGGCCGCTTCGGCGAGGTCCTCAGGGCGGAGGCGCTGGAGTTCGTCGCCGGCCTCCACCGCGAGTTCGACTCGGTGCGGCGCGGGCTCCTCGCGCGGAGGGCCGAGCGGCAGGCGGAGGTCGAGGCGGGCGGCACGCTTGCGTTCCTCGCCGAGACGGCCGACGTTCGCGAAGGCGACTGGCGGATCCCCCCAGTCCCGCCCGACCTCCAGGATCGCCGCGTCGAGATCACCGGCCCCACCGACCGCAAGATGGTGATCAACGCCCTGAACTCGGGTGCGCGCGGGTTCATGGCCGACTTCGAGGATGCGAACTCCCCGACATGGCGAAACCAGGTCGGCGGGCACGTGAACCTCGTCGACGCGATCGAGGGGACGATCGAATTCAGCGACCCCCGGACGGGGCGGGAGTACCGGCTCGCTGACGAGAGGGCGACGCTCCTCGTCCGCCCCCGCGGCTGGCATTTGCCCGAGAAGCACCTCCTCGTCGACGGCGAGCCCGTGTCCGGGAGCCTCTTCGACTTCGGGCTCTTTTTCTTCCACAACGCGGCTCGCTTGCTCGAGCGCGGTAGCGGCCCGTACTTCTACCTGCCGAAGCTCCAGAGCCATCTCGAGGCGCGGCTTTGGAACGACGTCTTCTGCCACGCCCAGGACGCGCTCGGGATCGCCCGCGGGACGATCAAGGCCACCGTCCTCGTCGAGACGATCTGGGCGGCGTTCGAGATGGAGGAGATCCTCTACGAGCTCCGGGACCACTCAGCCGGGCTGAACGCCGGCCGGTGGGACTACATGTTCAGCGTCATCAAGACCTTTCGAAACCGGCGCGAGTTCGTGCTCCCGGACCGGAATTCGGTGACGATGACGGTCCCGTTCATGCGCGCGTACACCGAGCTCCTCGTGAAGACGTGCCACCGCCGCGGCGCGCACGCGATGGGCGGGATGGCGGCCGTTATCCCGAGCCGGAAAGATCCCGAGGCGAACGAGCGCGCCTTCGCCAAGGTTTCCGAGGACAAGCGTCGGGAGGCGGCGGGCGGGTTCGACGGCACGTGGGTCGCGCACCCGGACTCCGTTCCCGTCGCGACGTCCGAGTTCGACCGCGTGCTCGGCGAGCGCGCGAACCAGGTCGAGCGACGGCGGGACGACGTCCGGGTCGGGGCGGCGGAGCTCCTCGACGTGCGCGCGACGCCGGGCGAGGTGACCGAGGAGGGGCTTCGAAACGACGTGAACGTCGGCATCCAGTACATCTCCTCGTGGCTTCGCGGGAACGGCGCGGCTGGCATCTACGGCCTCATGGAGGACGCGGCGACGGCAGAGATCGCCCGCTCGCAGGTCTGGCAATGGGTCCGCCACGGCGTCGAGCTCGCCGATGGGAGACGGGTGAGCGGCGAGCTCGTCCGCTGGGCGGCCGGCGAGGAGCTCGAGCGGATCCGCCGCGAGGTCGGAAACGACGCGTGGTTCTATTCGCTTGGCCGCCCCGACGATTCGCGCCGGTTGTTCGAGCGGGTCGCGCTCGCGGACGACTTCGTCGAGTTCCTGACCCTTCCGGCCTACGAACGCCTTCTCGAGCTCGAGCACGAACAGCCGCCGCGCTGACGCCGCTACTCCTGGGAGTCGTCGGGTGGGTCGAGCGACGTTTCCTCGTCCACGCCGTCCTCCGAAACGGGCGGGACCGTCTGGTCGTGGACAGACGTCTGCGGCTCCGCCGGCATCGCCGGCTCGGGCGCCGCCGGGGGCTCGTCCTCTCCCACGCGAGGCGGGTTCCCGCTCGATCGGCGCCGAAAACCAACTCGCTATCCTCCGTAGCGGGTGGATTTCACGAAGCTCGAAGACCTGAACGCGGGTTACGTCCGAGAGCTCTTCGTCGAGTACCTGAACTCGCCAGAATCGGTCGACCCGGCCTGGCGAGCGCTCTTCGACTCGGCTCCCGAGGAGCTCGTCGCACATCTGCCGCTGCTCGAGCGGGTCCGCGAGCTTGCGCCGGGAGCGATCGGCGGGAACGGTGCCGCCTACGCGGCGATCGCGCCCGAGGCGCCCCCCGCCCCGGACGACGAGCTCCTCGGCGCCGTCGCGGCCGCGATGGCGCTCGTCAAGGCGCACCGGATGCACGGCCACCTCGCGGCGCGCCTCGATCCGCTCGGGAGCGAGCCGCCGGGGGATCCCGCGCTCGAGCCCGAGCGGCTGCAACCGAAGCTGACGCCGGAGCTCCAGCGCCGGATCCCGGCCCGGCTCCTTCGCCTCTACTGCCCGGGCGAGACGCTCGCCGACGCCCTTCCGAACTTACGGGCGCGCTACTGCGGGACGCTCGCCTTCCAGATCGAGCACATCTCCGACCACGAGCAGCGGGTGTGGCTTCGCCGCGCGATCGAGTCAGGGGAGTACGCGCAGCCACTCTCGCCAGATCGCAAGCGCGCGCTCCTCGAGCGGCTCTCGGAGGTCGAGGGCTTCGAGCGCTACATCCGGCGGGCCTTCCTCGGCCAAAAGTCGTTCTCGATCGAGGGCCTCGACGTGATGGTCCCGATGTTCGACGAGGCGATCGACATCGCCTCGGCCGGCGGCGCTCGCGACCTCGTCGTCGGTATGGCGCACCGCGGTCGCCTGAACGTCATCGCGCACACGATCGGGCGTCCGTACGACGTCATCCTCAAGGAGTTCGAGGGGGAGCGCGTGATCGACGCGGTCACGCACGACCCGGAGGGCGGAACCGGCGACGTCAAGTACCACTACGGCTCGGAGGGCGTCCGCCGAACGGCGCACGGCGACGTCCGCGTCCGGCTCCTCTCGAACCCGAGCCACCTCGAGGCGGTCGATCCGGTCGTCGAGGGAACGACGCGGTCTCTCCAGACCGACCAGACGACCGCCGAGGGTCGGCACGACCCCCGCGCTGCGCTGGCCGTCTTGATCCACGGGGACGCCGCTTTCCCCGGGCAAGGGATCGTGGCCGAGACGCTCAACCTGAGCAGCCTCGAGGGCTACTCGACGGGCGGGACGCTCCACGTGATCGCGAACAACCAGATCGGCTTCACGACCGACCCGAGCGAGGGCCGCTCGACGTACTACTCGAGCGATCTCGCGAAGGGCTACGACATCCCGATCATCCACGTGAACGCCGACGATGCCGAGGCGGCGGTCGCGGCGATCAGGATCGCGATGGCCTACCGCGAGCGATTCGCTCGCGACGTCGTCGTGGACGTCGTCGGCTACAGGCGCTTCGGTCACAACGAGGGCGACGAGCCCGCCTACACGCAGCCGCTCATGTACGAGAAGATCGAGCGGCATCCGACGGTACGCGAGCTCTATGCGGCCGACCTCGTGAACGCAGGCGTCGTCGCTGCCGGCGAGGCGGAGGAGCTCGTCGCGCTCGTCGAGCGAAGGATGCGCGAGGCGCACGAGACGCTCAGGGCGACGATCGAGACAGCGGGCGCCGCCGCGCGCGAGGAGCGGAGGATGGCTCGCGCGACGGCCGAGGAGCCGGAGACCGCCGTCGCGGGCGAGCGGCTCGAACGCCTCAACCGAGAGCTCCTCGCCGTGCCCGACGGATTCACCGTCCATCCGAAGCTCGCGAGGCAGCTCGAGCGACGGCTCGCGCCCTTCGAAGAGGGGGGCCGCGGGATCGACTGGGCGCAGGCGGAGGCGCTCGCGCTCGCGAGCCTCGTGACCGACGGCGTCCCGGTTCGGCTGACGGGTCAGGACACCGAGCGCGGGACGTTCGCCCACCGTCACCTCGTCCTCCACGACGCGAACACGGGCGCCGCGTGGGCGCCGATCCAGCACCTGTCCGACGCGCGGGCGCCGGTCGACGTCTACAACTCGCCGCTTTCGGAGGCCGGTTGCGTCGGCTTCGAGTACGGGTACGCGGTCGCGAGCCCCGCCTCGCTCGTCCTCTGGGAAGCCCAGTTCGGCGACTTCGTGAACGGCGCCCAGGTGGTCGTCGACCAGTTCATCGTGTCGAGTCTCTCCAAATGGGGGCAGACCTCTCGGCTCACGCTCCTGCTTCCCCACGGATACGAGGGCAACGGCCCCGAGCACTCGAGCGCGCGGGTCGAGCGGTTCATGCAGATGGCCGCTCAGGAGAACATCCGGATCCTGAACTGCACCACCGCCGGGCAGTACTTCCACGCCCTCAGGCGGCAGGCGTTGCACTCGAAGCCGCGCCCCCTCGTCCTGCTGACGCCCAAGAGCCTCCTCCGCCTCGGGCAGGCGACGTCCCACGTCGAGGAGCTCGCCGCCGGCCGGTTCCGACCGGTGCTCGACGATCCGCTTCTCGACGCCGAGGCGCGCCGCCGCTGCACGCGCCTCATCCTCTGCGCCGGGAAGGTCTACTACGACATCGTCGGACACGAGGCGCGGGAAGAGAGGGAAGTCGCGGTCGCGCGGCTCGAGCAGCTCTACCCGTTTCCCGTCGCTGCCTACGACGAGCTCCTCTCCCGCTACCCGAACCTGCGCGAGGTGGTCTGGACCCAGGAGGAGCCGCAGAACATGGGCGCTTGGCGCGCCATCCGGCACCGGTTGGAGGAGGGGCTGACGGCCGAGGTCGAGCTTCGCTACTGCGGCCGGCCGTGGCGCGCGAGTCCGAGCGAGGGATATCCGACGGCTCACCTCGTCGAGCAGGACCGGATCGTCAACGAGGCGCTGAGCCTCTAGAGGGCGTCGTGTCGCCGCTAGTACGCCCAGGGCGGGCGATCGGGCGGCTCCTCGGCCTCGCGCTCGACTCGGTCCCTGATCTCGCCGTCTGTGCGCGGCGCGTCGGGGTGCTCGTCCTCGACGTGCCTGCGGAGCTCGGCGGCGAGCGTCTCGTCGTCGTCCGAAACGACGAGCTCGCCGCACCAGCACCGAACCGCGCGCACGGCCGGCGATTCTACGAGTCGGACGCGCTCGGCGGCGGCGCTCGCTTAGTCCGGCGCCTCGAGACGCTCGCGATCGAACTCGCCGCGGCGGCGGTCGAGGTCGGCCGCCTCCTCCGTGAACCCGGGAGTGCGACCCTGGGCGGCGTGCTTGTACGCAAGGGCCTCGTCCGCAAGCTGGTCGGCAGTCAGCGGCCCGCTCGCGTTCACGACCCGATCCGCCTCGGTCTCGACGAGCCAGGCCTCCCCGGTCTCGCGATGGCGCCAAAGCTCGCGGGCACGGCTCGCGGACATGCAAGGAGTATCTCGCAGGCGCGCTACGGGTAAGCGGGCAGGTGACGTGGACGTCGCCGACTTCCTCGCGACCCCGGCGCGCCAGCACGGGACGCTGGCCGAGACCGAGCACCGGCCGTGGCCGCTCCCGGATCGCGAATCCTGGGTGATGGCGCAGACGTGGGACGACCTCCTCTTCGCGCACTGGGCCGTCCCCGTCGAGCCGATCCGCGCGCACGTGCCGCATCCGCTCTCGGTCGACACGGTCGACGGGGCCGCCTGGATCGGAATCACGCCGTTCCGCATCACGGGGCTGCGTCTCCGCGCGACGCCGCCGCCGCCTTTCTTGTCGTCCTTCCTCGAGCTGAACGCTCGCACGTACGTCACGCTCGCCGGGAAGCCCGGCATCTGGTTCTTCAGTCTCGACGCGAGCAGCCGGCTCGCGGTCGAGGCCGCGCGGCGGTGGTACCGGCTCCCGTACTTCCACGCGCGGATGGCCGCCGAGCGGAGCGACGGCGCGATCGAGTATCGGAGCGACCGGCAGAGCGCGAGAGAGCGCCCAGCCTCGTTTCGCGCCACGTACGCGCCCGTCGGCGAGCCGTTCACGGCCGTGGCCGGCTCCCTCGAGCACTTCCTGACGGAGCGCTACTGCCTCTACACGCTCGACCGCGGCCGACCGCAGCGCGCCGAGATCCACCACCCACCGTGGCCCCTCCGGCGGGCGGAGGCAACGATCGAGACGAACACGATGCCGCCGTCCGGCATCCCGGTGGACGGCGAGCCCCTGCTCCATCTCGCGGCGCGCCAGGACGTCCTCATCTGGCCGCTCGCGGCGATCGGAGCGGAAGAAGGAGGGCGGTGAAGCGGAGCTACCCGGGAGGCGCCGTCGGGCGGGATCGTCGGCGAGTACCGGGCGGCTCTTGAGGGACGAGGCCTGGTGGCGTGACGGCGTGGCAGCCGGCGGCGTGGCGGCGCTTCTGAGCGGCCTCCCCTCGACAGCGCATGCACTTGCGACGAGGCGTGACCCCCGCGAGCCGACGCTCGCCGCTGGGTCCCTCCTCGTCGGTCACGAGCGCCGTCCGGCCGTCCTCCTGCTCGCCGCGCTGCCGGTCCACCTCGCGCTCTCGCTCGCGTGGGGGCTCGTCCTCGCGCGGGCGCTCCCGCGC
>JALZGN010000294.1 GCA_030861005.1 Actinomycetota bacterium | reverse complement strand
CCTCCGCCCGCGCCGGGACCGTTCGTGCCGCCGGCTGCCTGCGGGAACCTCTCGCTCTCGCGAGAGATCGTCGTCGTCGGCCACCGAACGACCGTTAGGGCGCGGGTGGTCGACCAGAACGGCGCCGCGATGGCACGCGTCCGCGTCAGGGCGCGGGGTTCGGGCGTCCGCAAGATGGTAAGGACGGCCTCGAACGGCGTCGCGCGGCTCAGGTTCCGCCCGCGGCGCGCCGGCACGATCGTGGTGCGTGCCGGGCGTGGCCGCGGCTGCGTCGCCCGGATCACCGTCGTCGGCCGCTTCCGGCCCCCGCAACTAACGGGCTAGGGGCTCGAAGCAAAGCTCGCCCGCGCCCCGGAGCTCGTCGGGGTGCGGGCGAGCGTTTTTCGTATCGCGGCGCGGTTTCGGGCGAGCGCTCGCGGGAGCGGCCCGCGAGCACGCGTCGCGGGTCGCTCGAATCCCTGAGCCGGGGGACGGTCTTCGCGCGCACGGTGCCGATTGACGTTCCGTGTTGCGCCTCGAGGCACGCCTCGCCACCCGTCTTCGTCGGACGATCTTGCTGGCGCTCGCGCTCGCGAGCGCTCCCGTTCTCGCCGCGCCCGCGCACGCGGCCCGCTGCGCGAAGTCGTACTCGTACGCGGGCGTCGTAAGCGCACGATCGGCGCACGGAGTTCGCGCGACCATCGAGGCTCTCTCGGTTCCGCGCGTGAGCTCGGGCCACGTTGCCGGTTGGGTCGGGGTCGGCGGCGTCGGGGCCGGCCCGCACGGTGAGACGGAGTGGATCCAGGTCGGCTACAGCGGCCTCTACGGCGGTAAGAGTCAGCTCTACTACGAGGTCACGCCGCCCAACGGACGCACGCGGTACATCGCCGTCGACCCCGACCTGGAACCGGGTGAGCGCCACACGGTCGCGGTCCACGAGATGCAGGGACGGCGTGACTGGTGGCGCGTCCGGGTCGACGGGCGCTCGGTCGGCGTCCCGGTCCATCTTCCCGGGAGCCACGGGAGGTGGCGCCCCGTCGCGACCGCGGAGAGCTGGAACGCGGGCAACCGGTCGTGCAACGGCTTCGCCTACCGGTTCTCACACGTCGGCGTCGCGCTGCGGCCGAACAGTCGCTGGCGTCCCTTCGAGCCCGGCTACAAGCTCGAGGACCCTGGGTACCGGGTTGCGCGCGCGCGCGCCGGCTTCGTCGCGAGCGCTCGGTAGCGCGGCCGCGCACCGGCGGCGCCGGACACGGACGTCGAGGCTGCCGCCTCACCGTTTCCAAACCCGCGCGAGCGCGGGGCCGGCGAGCGGGGCGACGGCGAGCGAGAGCCTGCGGCGGGGCGGAACGGGAAAGAGGGGCTGTTGCGTCTCTCCCGCGAAGCCGATACGCCTCTCATGGACTGCGCTTTGTCTCCCGACTCGTCCGATACCATTGGCGGGGCCGTACGACCGAAAGGACGTTGAGCGTTGTTCGAACGTTTCACTGAACGCGCAAGACAGGTCGTCGTTCTCGCCCAGGACGAGGCGCGCGCCCTGAAGCACAACTACATCGGAACGGAGCACATCCTGCTCGGGCTCCTGCGCGAGGAGGAGGGCTTGGCCGCACGCGTCCTCGAGAGCCTGGACATCACGGTCGAGGAGGTGCGCGCCCAGGTGGCCCGGATCGTCGGCCAGGGCGACGAGGTGACGACGGGGCAGATCCCGTTCACCCCGCGCGCGAAGAAGGTGCTCGAGCTCGCGCTTCGCGAGGCGCTCTCCCTCGGCCACAACTACATCGGCACCGAGCACATCCTCCTCGGACTCGTCCGCGAGAACGAGGGGGTCGCAGCCCGAATTCTGCTCGACTTCGACGCGGACGCCGAGAAGATCCGGAACGAGATCATCCGCATGCTCTCGGGGCCCGGCCGGCGCCAGCAGGGCGGAGGGGCGGCGCCGGAGAAATCGAAGAGCTCGAAGCTCCTCGATCAGTTCGGCCGCAACCTGACGAAGCTCGCCGCCGACGGGAAGCTCGACCCCGTCGTCGGCCGCCAGACGGAGATCGAGCGGGTCATGCAGATCCTCTCGCGCCGAACCAAGAACAACCCCGTGCTCATCGGCGAGCCCGGCGTCGGAAAGACCGCCGTCGTCGAAGGACTCGCCGCCCGCATCGCCTCGAACCAGGTCCCCGAGATCCTGAAGGGAAAGCAGATCTACACGCTCGACCTCGCCGCGCTCGTTGCGGGCTCGAAGTACCGGGGCGAGTTCGAGGAGCGCCTGAAGAAGGTGATGAAGGAGATCACCCAGCGCGGAGACATCATCCTGTTCATCGACGAGCTTCACAACCTCGTCGGGGCGGGCGCCGCCGAGGGCGCGATCGACGCCGCCTCCATCCTGAAGCCGGCCCTCGCCCGAGGCGAGCTCCAGACGATCGGGGCGACGACGCTCGACGAGTACCGGAAGTATCTCGAGCGCGACGCCGCGCTCGAGCGCCGCTTCCAGCAAATCAAGGTCGACGAGCCGTCCGTGGACGACACCGTCCAGATCCTGCGCGGCCTGCGCGACCGCTACGAGGCACATCATCGCTGCACCATCAACGAGGAGGCGCTGCGCGCCGCGGCCGTGCTCGCCGACCGCTACATCCAGGACCGCCACCTCCCCGACAAGGCGATCGACCTGATCGACGAGGCGGCGTCCCGGATGCGGATCAAGACGATGACGGCGCCGCCCCGCTACCGCGAGCTCGAGGACGAGATCGAGAAGGTCCGCCAGGAGAAGGAGCAGGCAATCGAGGACCAGGAGTTCGAGAAGGCGGCGAATCTCCGCGACAAGGAGCGCAAGCTCACGCAGAAGCGTCGCGAGCTCGAGGAGAAGTGGCGCTCGTCGGAGGAGGTCGAGCAGCCGGTCATCGGTGAGGAGGAGATCGCCGACATCGTCTCCATGTGGACGGGCATCCCGGTCTTCAAGCTCACCGAGGCCGAGTCGCAGAAGCTGATCCGGATGGAGGAGGAGCTGCACAAGCGCGTCATCGGTCAGGAGGAGGCGATCGTCGCCGTCTCGAAGTCGATCCGCCGCGCCCGTGCCGGGATCAAGGATCCGAAGCGCCCAACCGGCTCGTTCATCTTCCTCGGCCCGTCGGGCGTCGGAAAGACGGAGCTCGCGCGAACGCTCGCGGAGTTCTTGTTCGGCGACGAGGACGCGATGATCCAGGTCGACATGTCGGAGTACATGGAGAAGCACTCCGTATCCCGGCTCGTCGGCTCGCCCCCCGGGTACATCGGCTACGACGAGGGCGGCCAGCTCACCGAGGCCGTCCGCCGAAAGCCCTACTCGGTCGTCCTCCTCGACGAGATCGAGAAGGCGCACCCGGACGTCTTCAACATCCTGCTCCAGATTCTCGAGGACGGGAAGCTGACGGACGCGCAGGGGCGGAAGGTCGACTTCCGCAACACGATCGTGATCATGACGTCGAACATCGGCGCCGGGACGATCTCGAAGAACCAGTCGTTCGGGTTCGGGATGGGGGACGAGACCGGGCTCTCGTACGACGAGATGAAGTCGCGGATCATGGGCGAGCTCAAGAAGGTCTTCCGGCCCGAGCTTCTGAACCGAATCGACGAGGTCATCGTCTTCCACAAGCTCACCAAGGAGGAGATCAAGACGATCGTCGATCTCATGCTCAAGCGCCTGCGCGAGCAGATGGGCGAGCACGAGGCCGCGATCGAACTGACCAACGACGCGAAGGAGCTTCTCGTCGAGAAGGGCTACGACCCGGCGATGGGCGCGCGGCCGCTACGACGTGCGATCCAGCGCCACATCGAGGACCCGCTCGCCGACTTCGTCCTCGGGCGCACGTTGAAGCCGGGGTCGACGATCCTTGTCGACCGTAAGGAAGAGGGCTCCGAGGACGTGAACATCACGATCGTCGAGGGGCCCGAGCCGGAGCGCGAGAAGGTCACCGTCCCGCCCGAGGAGCCCGAGGGCTCCTCCGACGACGACGAAGCCGCCGACGCGCACTGACCGCTAGCCGGCGGGCGCACCGTCGCGGGGCGAGGCGGTGCGAGTAGGGTGCCGCTCTGGCCTCGCGAGACCTCGATGCCGTCGTCGTCGGCTCCGGTCCGAACGGGCTTGCTGCGGCCGTTACGCTCGCTCGCGCGGGCCGCTCGGTGCTCGTCCTCGAGGCTGCCGACGCTGCCGGCGGCGGCCTTCGGTCGGCCGAGCTCACGCTCCCGGGGTTCGTCCACGACGTCTGCTCCGCCGTCCATCCCCTCGCGGCCGCGTCCCCCTTCTTCCAGGAGGTTCCGCTCGCCGAGCACGGGCTCGAGCTCGTGCAGCCGCCCGTTCCGCTTGCGCACGCGCTCGACGACGGCGGCGCCGTCCTCCTCGAGCGCTCGCTCGAGGCGACCGCGGCGGGGCTCCGCGGGGACGCTGAGGCCTGGCGACGGTTGCTGGTGCCGCTCGTTCGCGACGCGCGGGTCCTCCTCGCCGAGACGCTCCGTCCGCTCCGCGTGCCCCGTCATCCGGTGAAGCTCGGCCTGTTCGGCCTCCGCGCGCTCCGTTCCGCCACCGCCCTCGCCGACGCGCTCTTCGCGGGCGAGCGCGCGAAGGCGCTCTTCGCGGGGAGCGCGGCGCACTCGATGCTGCCGCTCACACGCTCCCCCTCAGCGGCGTTCGGACTCGTCCTCTCGCTCCTCGGCCACGTCGTCGGGTGGCCGCTCGCTCGCGGCGGCTCCCAGCGGATCGCCGACGCCCTCGTATCGGAGCTTCGCGCGCACGGTGGCGAGGTTGAGACGCGTCGCCGGTTGAATTCGCTCGCGGAGCTCCCCCGTGCCCGCGCCGTCCTCTGCGACCTGACGCCGCGCGAGCTGCTGCGCGTCGGCGGGGAGCGCTTCCCGCCGCGCTACCGGTCGGCGCTTCGGCGCTACCGGTACGGCCCAGGGGCGTTCAAGGTCGACTACGCGCTCGCGGGTCCGGTTCCCTGGGCCGCGCCGGAGTGCAGCCGCGCCGGGACGCTTCACCTCGGCGGCGTCCTCCGCGAGGTGGTCGCGTCGGAGGAGACGGCGAGCCGAGGGCTTCACGCTGAGCGCCCGTTCGTGATCGCCGCGCAGCCGAGCCTCTTCGACCCGACGCGGGCGCCCGCCGGAAGGCACACCTTCTGGGCGTACTGTCACGTTCCGAACGGCTCCACCGTCGACATGACGGAGCCGATCGAGGCGCAGATCGAGCGATTCGCTCCGGGCTTCCGCGAGCGCGTCCTCGCGCGAGTATCGACCTCCCCGGCCGAGTTCGAGCGGCACAGCCCGAACTTCGTCGGGGGCGACATCAACGGCGGCCTCGCCGACCTGCGCCAGGTGATCGCGCGCCCCGTGGCCCGGCTCGTCCCGTACGCGACGCCGGTCCCCGGTCTCTACGTCTGCTCGTCGGCGACGCCGCCCGGCGGCGGCGTCCACGGGATGAGCGGGTACCTCGCCGCCCAGGTGGCGCTCGGAACAACGCTCCGCTGAGCTCCGCACGCGCCACGGACCTTTCGACACCCGTTCGCGTCTCTTTCGCGACGATCGCCGTCAGCCGCCGCTCCTACACTCGGAGAATGGCGAAGGTGGCCTCCGTCCACTACGCCTGCTCGGAGTGCGGGTATGCAACCGGGAAGTGGCTCGGGCGTTGCCCCGCATGCGGGGGGTGGGGGTCGCTCGTCGAGGAGCGTTCGAGCTCACGGGCGAAGGAAAAACCTGACGCACGACCGCTCCTTCGTCTCGTCGACGTCGAGGCCGCCGATGCCGCGCGGATCCCGACCGGTGTGGCTGAGCTCGACCGCGTCCTCGGAGGCGGCCTCGTGCCCGCCTCCCTCGTCCTCGTGAGCGGCGACCCGGGGATCGGGAAGTCGACCCTGCTCCTGATGGCCCTTCGCGCCATGAGCGCCGAGCGGCCCGTCGTCCTCGTCACGGGCGAGGAGTCGCCCGCGCAGGTGAAGCTGCGCGCCGAGCGGCTGGGCGGCGCCGCCGAGGTCGCAATTCTCGCCGAGACCAACCTCGACGTGGTCTCTGCGACGCTCGAACGAGAGCGGCCCGAAGTCTGCGTGGTCGACTCCGTCCAGACGCTTTCCGCACCGGACGTCGGCTCGGCGCCGGGCTCGGTCGCGCAGGTGCGTGAGGCCGCGGCGCGGCTGCTTCGTGTCGCGAAGGAGAACGGCATCGCCGTCTTTCTCGTCGGGCACGTGACGAAGGACGGGGCCGTCGCCGGGCCGCGCGTGCTCGAGCACCTGGTCGACTGCGTGCTCCAGTTCGAGGGCGACCGCTACCGGTCGCACCGCGTGCTGCGGGCGGTCAAGAACCGGTTCGGCTCGACGAACGAGCTCGGGGTCTTCGAGATGACCTCGGCCGGGCTCGTCGGTGTCGACGATCCGTCGCTCGCCTTCGGGCCGCCGGACGACGAGCAGCCCGGATCGGCGCTCGCGTGCGCGATCGAGGGGACGCGGCCGCTCGTCCTCGAGGTCCAGGCGCTCGTCTCGCGCACCGACCTCGCCATGCCGCGGCGCGTCGCGACGGGCATCGAGCCGAAACGCCTTGCGATGATCGTCGCCGTCCTCGGGCGCCACGCCGGCGTGGCGCTGGGACAGGCCGACGTCTTCGTCAACGTCGCGGGAGGCGTTCGGATCGACGAGCCGGGGGCCGACCTCGCGGTTGCGCTCGCGATCGCGTCTGCCGCCCGAGGGAGGCGAATGCGCGCAAGTGTCGCCTGCGTCGGCGAGATCGGCCTCACGGGCCGCCTCCGGCCCGTGGCGCAGGTCGAGCGGCGGCTCGCCGAGTGCGCCAAGCTCGGGGTCGCGGAGGCGATCGTGCCGGACGGCACAGGTCCGCATGGCACAATGAAGCTCGGCGCGGCCGCGACGGTGAGACGAGCGATCGCGCTCGGACTCGATGCGCGCGGATCCCAGGAAGGACAAGACCCTCCTCTCGGCGCTTAGCCAGGTTGCGCCGGGGACCGCGCTTCGGACCGGGATCGACGACGTCATACGCTCCGAGCACGGGGCGCTGATCGTCGTCGGCGAGCCGAGCGACCTCGCGTTCCTCTTCTCGGGTGGCATGCGGCTCGACCTCCCGCTGACGCCGCAGCTCCTTTACGAGCTGGCCAAGATGGACGGCGCGATCATCCTGAACGCCGACCTCTCGCGGATCGTCTACGCGAACCTCCAACTGATGCCCGACCCGACGATCGCCTCGGCGGAGACAGGCACGAGGCACCGCACCGCCGAGCGGGTCGCGAAGCAGACGGGCGCGCTCGTCATCTCGATCTCGCAACAGCGCGAGACGGTCACGCTCTTCATCGGCGACCTCCGCTACCAGCTCGGCGAGATCTCGGACGTCCTCGCCCGGACGAACCAGGCGCTGGCCACGCTCGAGACGTACCGGACCCGGCTCGACCAAGGGCTTACGAGGCTGACCGCGCTCGAGTTCCAGGGCGCGGTAACCCTCGACGACGTCCTCGTCGTCCTGCAGCGCGCCGAGATGACGACCAGGATGGCCGAGGAGATCGAGCGCAACTGCGTCGAGCTCGGCGAGGAAGGCCGGCTCATACGGATGCAGCTCGACGAGCTCATGGAGGACGTGCCGCGCGAGAAGGCAGCCGTCGTCTACGACTACGAGCTCTCAGGCGAGCCGGGGAGCGCCGCTTCTGTGCTCGAGCGGCTCGCCGCGCTTCCGTACGAGCGGCTCGTCGAGTTCGAGGAGATCGCCGTCCTCCTGGGGTACCCGCGCGAGGCGAACCCCCTCGACTACACGGTCGTTCCCCGCGGGCACCGCGTCCTCTCGCACATCCCGCGGCTCCCCGAGAGCGTGATCCGCCAAGTCGTTCGCGACTTCGAGTCGCTCGACGCGGTCATCCGCGCGAGCCAGCGGGACCTAGAGGCCGTCGACGGCGTCGGCGTCGTCCGCGCCCGCGAGATCCGGGAAGGGCTTCGCCGCCTCCAGGAGCACAATCTGGTCGACCGCTACCTCCAGCTCTAGGCGCTTCTGCGGCCGAAAAGCCCTGCTCGTAGCGGCCGATACGCCCGCCGGCCAAAAAAGCCCTGGAAAGAATCGCTTTTTCTGGCTGGTTTCGTTACAATTGCGGGGTTGGGAGAGGCGTCGGGGTGCCGAGGCGCGCACCGTGATTCGAGAGGGAGGGAGCTTGTACGCAGTCGGCGATAAGGTCGTCTACCCCCACCACGGCGCCGGCGTCGTGGTCAAGAAGGAGTCGCGCACCGTCCTCGGGCAGGAGCGCGAATACCTGACGATCCAGATCCTGCACAACGACATGACGGTCAACGTCCCGTCCGAGAATGCGGAGCTCGTCGGCCTTCGCAAGGTGATCGACGAGGAGATGGTCGAGCGCGTTCTGGTCGTCCTGCACGGCGACGGCACCAAGATGCCGAAGAACTGGAATCGTCGCTTCAAGTACAACCGCGACAAGATGAAGACCGGCAACATCTTCGAGCTCGCCGAGGTCGTCCGAAACCTTTCGCTCCGCGATCAGGAGAAGGGCCTCTCGACCGGCGAGAAGCAGATGTTCGTCAAGGCCAAGAAGATCCTCGCCAGCGAGCTCATGTACGCGAAAGGGATGGACGAGGACGAGGCGGCCGCCTGGCTCGACGAGGTGCTCGCGGGCGCCGTCGACGCCGTCGCCACGTAGCGCGACCTGACCGCGACCGGCGTCTGGGCCGTCATCGTCGCCGCCGGCCGCGGCGAGCGCCTGAGGAGCGAGCACCCGAAGGCGTTCGCCAAGCTCGGTGGCCGGCCGCTTCTCGCGGAGAGCCTCGAGCGCCTCGAGGCCTCCGAGTGGATCGAGGCGATCGTCGCGGTGGCGCCCGTCGGCTGGGAGGAGCCCGTCATCCTCCTCGCCGAGGAGCTGGGCGCCGGCAAGGTCGCGGCATCGATCCCGGGCGGGGAGACGCGCGACGCGTCCGTGCGGGCCGGCCTGGCCGAAGTACCGACGGACGCGCCCGCCGTTCTCGTCCATGACGCCGCCCGCCCGCTCCTTCCCGCCGACGTCGTCGAGCGCGTGCTCGCGCCGCTTGGGGAAGGCTGGGACGGCGCGGTGGCTGCGCTCCCGATCGCCGATACCGTAAAGAGCGCGCGCGGCGGCCGCGTCGTCGAGACGCTCGACCGGTCGCACCTCTACCTCGTCCAGACGCCGCAGGCCTTCGCCGCAGACGTCCTGAGGGGGGCGATCGCCCGCGCCGAGAAGGGCGGAACGGACTGCGCAAGCTACGTCGAGGCCGCCGGGGGGAGCGTTCGGCTCGTTCCCGGCGACCCGCGGCTCGTGAAGGTGACGACCGCCGCCGACCTCGCGTTCGTCGAGCAGATCCTCGGGGCCGCGGGATGAGCGAGCTTCGAGTCGGGATCGGCTTCGACGCGCACGCGTTCGGCGGCGTCGCCCCGCTCGTTCTCGGGGGTGTGACCTTCCCCGGGGAGCAGGGGCTCGTGGCGCACTCCGACGGGGACGTCATCGCGCACGCGCTCACGGACGCGCTCCTCGGGGCAGCGGGCCTCGGCGACATCGGAGTGCTCTTCCCATCCGACGACGAGTCGCGCGGCGCCTCGTCGCTCGACCTCCTTGCTCGCGCGTGGGGGAGCGCCCAGGCGAGCGGGTTCGACCTCGTGAACGCCGACTGCATCCTCGTCGGGGAGCGTCCCCGCCTCGCGCCCCTTCGCGACGAGATGTGCGCCCGACTGGCCGGGGCGCTCGGCGTCGAGCCGACACGGATCTCGGTTCGCGCGACGACGACCGACCGCCTCGGGTTCACCGGCCGGGGCGAGGGCCTCGCGGCTCAGGCGGTCGCGCTTCTACGGAAGCGCGACTGACCCGGCGTCGACGCGGACGAGGCCGTCGGCGGCGAGCGCGGAGACCGCGGCGGCGTCGAGCTCGGCCAGGCGCCGCGGCCGCTCGGCGACGAGTCGGAGCGTCCGTGCTCGCCGCTCGCGAAAGGAGCCGGCGAGCGGGCCCTGGCGCCGAAGCGGCGGAAACCGCCGGCCGCGCGACCGACAGCACTCGGCGAGCGGACAGGCCTCGCAGCGTGGGACGCGGGCGAGGCAGAGGGTCGCGCCGAGGTCGAAGAGGGCCTGGGCGCTTTCCGGGCGGAAGTGAGCACCCGTGCGCGCGAGGACGCGGCGGACGTTCGTGTCGAGGGGGAGCACCGATTGGCCGAACGCGAACGCGGCGATTGCGTCCGCCGTGTAGCGTCCGATGCCGGGGAGCTCGGTGAGATCGTCCGGCCACCCCTCGGCAGCGATGCGCTGCGCCGCCCGGTGGAGATTGACCGCGCGTCGGTTGTACCCGAGGCCCTGCCAGGCGACGATCACCTCCGCGAGCGGCGCGGCCGCGAGCGCCTCCGCCGTCGGCCAGCGCTCGAGCCAGACCCGATAGCGCGGCACGACGCGCGATACCTGGGTCTGCTGGAGCATGACCTCCGAGACGAGGATCGCGTACGGGTCGCGAGTGCCCCGCCACGGGAGCACCCGCCCGTGCTCGGCGAACCAGGCGAGGAGCAGGCTCTCCACGCGCCTAAGCGGCCGGGAGGGTCACGCAGAACCGCGCACCCTGGGGCTCGTTTCGCTCGTACCAGGCGGACCCGCCCGCGCCTTCGGCGAGGCCCTTGACGATCGCGAGCCCGAGGCCCGTTCCCTCGCCTTGGCGGGCCTGGGTGAAGCTCTCGAAGAGGATCGGAACGAACTCGTCCGGCACCCCGTCGCCCTCGTCCGACACGGAGACGAGGACGTGGTCTCGCGCCGGGCGGGCGTCGAGTCGGTACGGCGGCTTCCCGTACGTTCGCGCGTTGTCGAGATAGTTGACGAGGATCTGCTCGACGTTGACGGCGTTCGCGAGCACGACGCCCGGACCCGCGACCGTCACGGTTGCGTTGGCGGTGACCCCGAGCTCGGCGAGGATCCGGCGCGCCACCGGCTCGATCTCGACCGGCTCGGCCTCGCCCGTGAGCCTTCCGGCCTCGATCCGCGAGAGCGTCAGGACGTCCTCGACGATCCGGTGGAGGCGGGCGCTCTGCGCCTCGATCGTCTGGAGGAACGCGCGCTTGTCGGCGTCCAAGAGCTGCTCCCAGCGCCGGACGAGTGTCGTGGCGAAGCCGGTGATCGACGTCAGCGGCGTTCGGAGCTCGTGCGATGCGATCGCGATGAACCGGCTCTTCAGGTCGGTCGCGCGCTCGAGCTCGTCGTAGGCCTCCTTGAGCGCCCGCTCGCTTCGCTTCCGAGGGGTGATGTCGCGGGCGATCATCGAGATCTCGCGGACGCGACCCGCGTCGTCTCGGATCGGCGAGATCGTGATCGACACGTCGATCCTCCGCCCGTCCTTGCAGACGCGCTCCGTCTCGAAGGCGCGAATCGCCTCGCCGGCGAGCACGCGCTCGAGCAGGCGGTCGGCCTCGCCTTCCCGCTCGGGCGGCACGGCCCGATCCATCGTCTGGCCGACCATCTCGAGCGCGGAGAAGCCGAAGAGCTGTTCCGCGGCCGGATTCCAGCTCGTGATCGTGCCGTCGGCGGAACGGCTAACGATCGCGTCGGCGGAGTGCTCGACGAGCGTCGCGAGCCGCGCCTGGAGCTCGTTCGCCCGGTGGCGGTCGCTGATGTCGTGGATGAACGCGTGGAACGTCCACGTCCCGTTCTCGGGGAGGGCCGAGATCGTGAGCTCGACCGGGAGCTCGCGCCCGCTCCGGTGAAGGGCCGTGATCTCGATTCGCTTGTCGATGAGCGGGCCTTCGCCCGTCTCGAGGAACCGTCGCAGGCCCTCCTGGTGTCGGTCGCGAAACGGCTCCGGGATGATGAGGTCGCGAAGCAGCCGGCCGAGCGCCCACTCGCGGCGCCAGCCGAACGTCCGCTCGGCCTCGGGGTTCCAGGCGAGGACGCGTCCCTCGTCGTCGATCGAGATGAACGCCTCGTGGGCGGTTTCGAGGATTCGCTCGAGGTTGCGAGGTCCTCGTTCGGGAATCGGAGTCGTCATCGCTTCGCGCTGCATTCGCGAAAGACGGCGGCCACCCTACCCACATCGGCGGCCGCCGGGCTCGAATCAAGCCCGTCACAATCGGCGCGTGGTTCGCGTTCGCTTCGCTCCCAGCCCGACCGGGTCGCTCCACGTCGGAAGCGCGCTCACCGCCATCATCAACCGCCGCTTCGCGGACGAGCGCGGCGGAACGATGATCCTGCGAATCGACGACACCGACGCGACCCGGGTCGAGCCGGGTGCCGAGGCTGGGATCGTGCGAGACCTCGAGTGGCTCGGCGTCGCCTGGGACGAGGGGCCGATCCGCGAGAGCGCGCGGCGCGGGCGACACCTGGAAGCGGCGCGGGCGATCGGCTCGGAGGACGCGGAGGGGGCCCTTCGCTTCGGCCGGACGACGCTCGTTCGCTCGGACGGCCGTCCGACCTACCACCTCGCCTCCGTCGTCGACGACCTCGATCTGCGCGTGACGCACGTGATCCGCGGCAAGGACCACCTCGCGAACGCCGACCTGCACGCCGCCCTCGCGCGCGCGCTCGGCGGCGAGCCGCCTGCGTACGTCCACCACGGGCTCCTCGTCGGTCCCGGCGGCGCCAAGCTCTCGAAGCGACACGGCGCCGAATCTCTCGCCGAGCTTCGCGAGGCCGGGATCCCTTCCGAGGCGGTGTACCGCTACCTCGCGGAGCTCGGGCTTCCGCGCGGCGACGTCCGCTTCGACGAGGGGCGCCTACGCCGGCTGGCGGTGGAAGCGATCGCCGCGCTTGGCGACGAGGAGCTTGCCGCCCGGGTTGGCGCGCCGCCCGCGCTCGCGCCCGCGC
>JALZGN010000293.1 GCA_030861005.1 Actinomycetota bacterium | reverse complement strand
GTCGCGCTCGAGGACGGGACGCCGATCGTCCGCGGCGTCGACCTGAGCGTCGACACGAACGAGGTGCACGCGATCATGGGCCCGAACGGGTCCGGGAAGTCCACGCTCGCCTACGCGCTCATGGGCCATCCGGCCTACGAGATCACGGAGGGCGAGATCCTCCTCGACGGCGAGGACGTGGTCGGGATGGGAGCAGACGAGCGCGCCCAGCGCGGCCTCTTCCTTGCCTTCCAGTACCCGTACGCCGTTCCCGGGGTGACCGTCGCGAGCTTTCTGCGCTCGGCCGTGAACGCGATCCGAAAGGCGCGAGCGGGCGGCGAGGACGATCCCGTCCCGATCCCCGAGTTCCGAAAGGCGCTCACGAGCTCGATGGAGGAGCTTCGGATCCCGAAGGAGATGGCGGGGCGCTACCTGAACGAGGGCTTCTCGGGCGGCGAGAAGAAGCGCGTCGAGATCCTGCAGATGGCGCTCCTGAGGCCGCGGATCGCCGTCCTCGACGAGACCGACTCGGGCCTCGACATCGACGCGCTCAAGATCGTCGCGGGCGGCGTCCACCGCCTCGTCGGCCCCGAGCTCGGCGCGCTCGTGATCACGCACTACCAGCGGATCCTGAACTACATCCAGCCCGACCACGTGCACGTTTTCGTGGACGGGCGTATCGTCGCCGAGGGCGGGCCCGAACTCGCGCACAAGCTCGAGGCCGAGGGCTACGAGGCGTTCGTCCCGGCGACCGTGGGAGGTGAGTCGTGACCGTCACCGAGACCGAAGTCGTCCAGGGGATCGGCTCCGACTACGAGGTCAAGTACGGGTTCTCGGTTCCCGAGGACTACTTCTTCAAGTCGGGCAAAGGGCTCTCGCACGAGCTCGTCGACGCGATCTCGTCGCACAAGGACGAACCCGACTGGATGCGGAAGTTCAGGCACAAGAGCCTCGACTACTTCGTGGCCCGCCCGCTCCCGAGCTGGGGCGGCGACGTCGGGCAGATCGACTTCGACGACATCTACTACTACATCCGGCCGACCGAGAAGCAGGCCGCCTCGTGGGACGAGCTTCCCGAGGACATCCGGACGACGTGGGACCGGCTGGGGATCCCCGAGGCCGAGAAGAAGTACCTCGCCGGCGTCGGCGCCCAATACGAGTCCGAGGTCGTCTACCACAAGCTGAAGGGTGAGCTCGAGCGCCAGGGCGTCCTCTTCCTCGACATGGACTCGGGCCTTCGCGAGCACGAGGACCTCGTGCGCGAGCATTTCGGGAAGGTGATCCCGCAGAACGACAACAAGTTCGCGGCCCTGAACTCGGCCGTCTGGTCGGGCGGCTCCTTCATCTACGTCCCGCCCGGCGTCAAGGTGGACATGCCGCTCCAGGCCTACTTCCGGATCAATGCCGCGAACATGGGCCAGTTCGAGCGGACGCTCATCATCGTCGACGAGGACGCCTACGTGCACTACGTCGAGGGCTGCACGGCGCCGATCTACACGACCGACTCGCTCCACTCGGCGGTGGTCGAGATCATCGTGAAGCCGGGCGGCCGCTGCCGGTACACGACGATCCAGAACTGGTCGACGAACGTCTACAACCTCGTCACGAAGCGCGCGGTCGCGTACGAGAACGCGACGATGGAGTGGGTGGACGGGAACCTCGGCTCCAAGCTGACCATGAAGTACCCGGCCATCTGGCTGATGGGCGAGGGCGCCCACGGCGAGGTGCTCTCGATCGCCTTCGCGGGCGAGAACCAGCATCAGGACGCAGGCGGCAAGTGCGTCCACGTGGCGCCGAACACGTCGTCGGTCATCACCTCGAAGTCGATTTCGAAGAACGGCGGGCGGGCCGGCTACCGCGGCCTCCTCGAGGTCGCCAAGGGAGCCACAGGATCGCGCTCGAAGGTCGTCTGCGATGCGCTCATCCTGGACGAGGCGTCGCGCTCCGACACCTATCCGTACATTCGGATCGACGAGTCGAACGTCGACGTCGGCCACGAGGCCACGGTCTCGAAGATCGGCGAGGAGCAGCTCTTCTACCTCATGTCCCGCGGCCTCACCGAGGCGGAGGCCTCGGCGATGATCGTCTCGGGGTTCGTCGAGCCGATCACGAAGGAGCTGCCGCTCGAGTATGCGGTCGAGATGAATCGACTGATCCAACTCCAGATGGAAGGCTCCGTCGGATAGTCGCTCGTGCTGGAAGTCGAGCGCGTCGATTTCATCGGTGTGCCGGTGCGCGACGTCGCACGGGCGCGTGAGTTCTACGGGGAGACGCTGGGGCTCGCCGAAAGCACGGCGCCGGACGACCGCTGGCCTGAGTTCGAAACCGGAAACGTCACGCTCGGCATCTTCGAACCGGAGCGGGTCGGCCGCCCGTTCGCGCCGAGCCCCGCCCCGATCGCACTCCGGGTAGCCGACGTCGGCGAGGCGCGGCTGCGGCTCGAGGACGGGGGGGTCACGTTCGAGGGCGACATCTTCGACAGCGGCGTCTGCCACACGGCCTTCTTCCAGGACCCGGACGGGAACGCACTCATGCTCCACCGGCGCTATGCGCCGCCACGCGGTTTCGGTGACGCTCGTGGCTAGGGTGGCCGAGCTCGAGCGCTACCGCTCGCTCCCGCTGCCCGACACGGCCGACGAGCACTGGCGCTTCACCGACCTTCGCGGCTTCGATCCCGACGCGTTCCGCCCAGACGGGGCCTCCGTGGCGGACGCCGCGGAGGCGATGCTGGAGATCGACGCGGCGGTCGTCGTCACGGTGACGGATTCGGGGCTCGAGGTCGAGCGCCGCCTCGACGGCATCACCGTCGAACCGCTCTCCGACCACGACCTCCTCGGCACGCTCGTCAGCGCCGACGAGAAGTTCGCGGCGCACAACGCCGCGCTCTGGGAGCACGGTCTCCTGGTGGCCGTTCCCCGCGCCGTCGAGGTGGAGAAGCCGATCTACGTGCGGATCACGAACGCCGGCGAGGGGGGCGCCCTCTTCTGGCGGCTGCTCGTCGTCGCCGGGCCGCAGTCGCGCTTCTCGCTCATCGAGGAGTATGCGTCCGCCTCTCCCGCCGTGATCGGCTACTCGAACGCGGTCACGGAGCTCTTCGTGCAGGAGGGCGCGAAGCTCGAGTACGTCTCGATCCAGAACCTCTCTCGCGAGACGTGGCACTTCGCGTCCCACCGCGCGCGCGTCGAGCGCGACGCAGAGCTCGACTGGGTCGCCGGCGGCTTCGGGTCGAAGAAGGGGAAGACGCGGATCCAAAACGACCTGACGGGGCCCGGCGCGACGTCGCGGGTAACCGGTGCCTACTTCGCAGACGGCGCGCAGCACCTCGACTACGACACCTTCCAGGAGCACGCGGCGCCCTCGACGACGTCGGACTTCGCGTTCAAGGGAGCGCTGCGAGACCGGGCGACGTCGGTGTGGCGCGGAATGATCCGGGTCGAGCCGGACGCCCAGAAGACGAACGCCTACCAGGAGAACCGAAACCTCCTCCTCTCGGAGCGGGCGCACGCCGATTCGATCCCGGGCCTCGAGATCATGGCCAACGACGTCCGCTGCACGCACGGCGCGACCGTCAGCCAGGTCGACCGCGACGAGCTCTTCTACTGCATGGCGCGCGGCCTCACGCGGGGCGAGGCCGAGCGCCTCATCGTGCGCGGGTTCTACCAGGAGATCTTCGACCGGATCGAGTTCGACCCCGTCCGCGAGGCCCTCCAGGCCGCGCTCGAGGCCCGCATTCCCGCGGCGTGACGGACACGAACGCTTCACCGCTCCCGGGTAGCGGCGCCTCGGCGCCGTCGTGAGATGCGCCGGCCGTGGCGTTCGTCATCGAGGGCGAACCTCGTCGGTGCTTCCATCGTCGTCAGCGGGCTCGTCGTTCTCGCCTCGCCGTCTCGGTCAGCTCACACCGAGGCATGCGTGCGGCGGCCTGGTCGGACGAACGTTTCGGACGGGCGTGCGGGCGGGAACGAACCGGGCATGAGCGAGTTTCGCGAAGGCACCGGGGAGGACTTCGCCGAGGAGGCGGCGGAGGCGACCGAGGAAGCTCGCCGTGCCGCCGGCGACGAAGGCCGGTCGCTCGAGGACCAGGCGGAGTCGGGGCGCGTCGGCGCGGGCGACGACGAGGAAGAGCGCGAAACGGCCTATTAGGCTGGGCCGCCGGTAGCGCGAACCCATGGCGGTACGATGGGGCGTGATGGCCGTCACGCCGGATCTCAAGCTGGACGCGCCCGCGCTCCGAAGCGATTTCCCGATCTTCGAGCGCCCGGTGCACGGGAAGCCTCTTGCCTATCTCGACTCGGCCGCCTCCTCGCAGAAACCGCGGCAGGTGCTCGACGTGATGAGCGAGTTCTACGAGACCTCGTACGCGAACATCCACCGCGGCGTCTACGAGCTGGCCGAGCGCGCGACCGACGCGTACGAGGGCGCCCGGGAGAAGCTGCGCGCCTTCCTGAACGCGCCGTCCGCACGCGAGGTGGTCTTCACGCGCAACGTGACGGCGGCGCTGAACCTCGTCGCGTACGGCTGGGGGCTCGACAACCTCCGGCCCGGCGACGTCGTCGTCGCGACCGAGATGGAGCATCACTCGAACTTCGTCCCCTGGCAGTACATCGCGAAGCGAACGGGGGCGACCTTTGCCGTCCTCCCGGTCGACCGAGACGGGGAGCTCCGTCTCGACGAGCTCGACTCGATCGCGGCGCGCGGGAACGTCAAGGTCGTCGCCTGCGTCTACGTCTCGAACTCGCTCGGCACGATCAATCCGGTCGAACGCTTGCTGGCGTGGGCGCGCGAGCAGGGCGCGATCGGCGTCGTCGACGCCGCCCAGGCGGCACCGCACCTGCCCGTCGACGTGCAGGCGCTCGGCTGCGACTTCCTCGGGATCACCGGCCACAAGATGTGCGGCCCGACGGGAATCGGCGTCCTCTGGGGCCGGCAGGAGCTCCTCGAGCGCATGTCGCCCTTCGAGCTCGGCGGCCACATGATCCGGCAGGTGACGCTCGAGCGGACGACCTGGAACGAGCTCCCGCACAAGTTCGAGGCGGGGACCTCGCCCATCGCGGAGGCGATCGGGCTCGGCGCGGCCGTCGACTACCTCTCGGAGGTCGGCCTCGACGCGATCGAGCGGTACGAGCGCGAGCTCGTCGAGCGTGCTCTCGCGGCGCTCGCCGACGTTCCCGGCGTCCGCGTCTTCGGGCCGGAGGCAGACAGGCGCGTCGGCATCGTCTCCTTCGAGGTCGAGGGGGCGCACCCCCACGACGTCGCGCAGATCCTCGACTGGGAGGGTGTCGCCGTCCGAGCGGGCCACCACTGCACCCAGCCGCTCATGCGCGCGCTCGGCGTGCCGGCGACGACGCGGGCGAGCTTCTACCTCTACTCGCTCCCGGAGGACGTCGACCGGCTCGTCGAAGGGCTCGCTACCGTGAGGAAGACGTTCGCGTGAGCGACTTCGACTCCATGTATCGCGAGGTCATCCTCGACCACTACAAAAACCCGCGCGGCCACGGCGTCATCGACGGCGCCGACGCCGAGGCCGAGGGCCAGAACCCCCTCTGCGGCGACGAGGTCTCGATCTTCGTCGCCTTCGAAGACGACAGCGACACGATCGAGGACGTGAAGTTCCGCGGCCGCGGCTGTGCGATCAGCCAGGCCGCGACGTCGATGCTGACCGAGATGGTGAAGGGGCGGAAGGCGAGCGACGTCGCTGCGATGCCGCGCGACGAGCTTCTCGAAGAGGTCGGGATCCCGCTCACGCCCGTCCGCCTGAAGTGCGCCCTCCTCGGCCTCGGCGTCCTCAAGGTCGCGCTCCATCGCGCCAAAGGGACGCCGCTTCCCGAGGAGTGGGTCGGCATGGACGAGCTCCAGATCACGTAGCCGGTGGCGCTCGTCGAGGTCTGTCCAGAGGACGAGCTTCCGCCTGGCTCGATGCGGCTCGTTCCGGCGGGCGAGCTCTCGGTCGGCGTGTACAACGTCGGCGGCGAGCTCTACGCGATCGAGGATCGCTGCTCGCACGACGACGGCCCGCTCGTCGAAGGCGACTGGGAGCCCGACGAAGGAATCGTCGTCTGCCCGCGCCACGGCGCGACGTTCGACATCCGCACGGGTCGCGCCCTCACGCTCCCCGCCTACCTTCCCGTCGAGACGTTTCCCGTTCGCGTCGAGGACGGGATGGTGAAGGTCGACGTCAGCTAGGGACCTTGCCGCGGATCAGGTCGACCAGCCGCTCGGCCGCATCCGTCTCGACGGCGACGACGTCCCAACGGGCGCCGCGGCGAAGCCGCAAGACGAGGGCCCGGCGCGGGTCGCGGAGGTCGAGGAACATCCGCTTTCCCCCCACCAGAAGCGACCTCGACGTCCCGTGACGGCTCCGCGAGCCCGATCCGCCGCGGTGTCCAGGCGGAGGGAACGTCGTCGAGCCCGACCTCGACGGACGCGATCTGCTCGTACGAACCTCGATCTCCCGTACGAGGACGACGGCGGCGTCAGCGCCGCCGTACCGGATTCGAACCGCGTCGTCGCCGGCGTCGATGGTTCGACTCACGCCCCGACGTTACAAATCCCGTCGCGAGGGATCCCAGCGTTCCGCACGAAGCGCTCGCAGCCCCCGGTCGTCACGACGAGGATTCGAGCTCGTCGCGCGCGGGCGTCCACACTCCGCCGCTCGACCTCCCCACGGCCCTTAGGATCCCCGCGACATGGACTCGCGCGAGGAGCGTGTCGGGAAGAACGAGGCACTCTTTCGAGAGGTCAACGAGCGCATTCGAGAGATCACGACCTCGAACGGCGACGCCGAGTTTCTCTGCGAGTGCGGCGACTCGAGGTGCGCTCAGCCGATCGCCGTCTCGATCGACGAGTACGAGGCGGTTCGGTCGGTGCCGACGCGGTTTCTGATCGTCCCCGGCCACGAGATCGCCGAGGTCGAGGAGGTCGTGCAGGAGAACGAGCGCTTCGCCGTCGTCGAGAAGCGGCCCGGCTTGCCGGTCGACCTCGCCGCCTACACCGACCCGCGGGGCTAGCGTGCTCGACGAACGCGTCGTCGAGGTCCTCGCGCGGCTGGAGCGAGAGGACGCCGACGAACGGGAGCGAGGCATCCCGCCGATGGAGCGCTCCCGCGCGGTCGCTCCGACGACCGGTCGCTTCCTCTTCTCGCTCGTCGCTCACCAGGAGAACTGCGAGGTGCTCGAAATCGGGGGCTCGCGCAGCTACTCGTCGATCTGGCTCGGCGCCGGGGTGCGGTACTTCGGCGGCCATGTTCTCTCGCTCGAGCATGACGAGCGGAAGGTCGCGGCGTGGCGGGGAAACGTCGCGGACGCGGGACTCGACGGCTGGGTCGAGCTCGTGGAGGGCGACGCGTTCGAGACTCTCCGCGGACTCGACGACTTCTTCGACGTCATCTTCCTCGACGCCGAGAAGGACGACTACGAGGCGCTCTTCGCGCTCGCGCGCGTCCACGTCGAGCCGGGCGGGCTCGTCGTCGCCGACAACGTGCTCTCGCACGCGGAGACGCTCGGCGCCTATAGCGCGGCGCGTCAGAGCGATCCGACGGTGTCGAGCGTCACCGTTCCGCTCGACCGCGGGCTCGAGCTCACGACCGTTCTCGCGTCGCCGACGTTCTAGCGCCGCTCGGCGATCGTCCTTTCGGCACCGCTATCATCCGCCTTACCACGGAAAGGAGGTGGTCCGATCTTGGTAGACGACAGTACGGGCAGTGGAGGTACTCGCACGTAGGGGCGTGTCCCCGAGACCCACGGGGAATCGCCTAGCCAGCGTAGGGGGCCGAGCGCTCCTACGAATCCAGGCGAGTAACCGAGTGCTTGACGCGGGGCCCTTCGGGGCCCCGCTCGCATTTCGCGGGCGGTTGGTCGCCCGAGATCAGCGGCTCCGCCCACTTTCGCGACGAGGACGAGTGGTGGCGGGAGCGCGAGGTACAGCAGATCGAGCGCGCCCTGACGGACCGCGGTGAGATGCGCCGCCGGGACCTCGGGAACCTGATCGGCTGCAAGTACTGGGGGCCGGGCCGGTTTCGCCGCGCGCTTGCGGCCGCGGGCGAGGAGGACGCATCCCGTCGGGTCGGCTTCGGGTGCTACGCCCCCGCCGAAGGCCGGCGCTAGTCAGACGGCGGCGCGCCGGATCTGGTCGTTCACCCCGATCGGCTCGATTCCGAATACCTCGACGGCCGGCGTGATGTCGGTCACGTTGTCGTCGAATTCCAGCATCGTGAGCGCGTCAGGGGAGAGCGGGAGGCCCGTCGGGAGCTTCTCGACGACCGCCGCCCCCGCCCGCACGAGCCGCATCGGCGGGTGGAACGTTCGCCGGCGCTTGCCGAGGATGCGCTTGATCCGCTCGTAGAGCTCGTCCCACGTGAGGACGTCCGGACCGCCGAGCTCGAACGTCCGGTTCGTCGCCGCCGGAGTCGAGAGCGCCTTCGCAAAGCAGGAAGCGACATCGTCGACCCAGATCGGCTGCATGCGCCTCGTTCCCACGACGGCGACGGCCGGCGACCACCGCACCTGGCGGATGAGAAGCGGGAGCATCCCGCCGTCGCGCCCGAAGATGAAGCTCGGACGGAAGATGACGTGCTCGAGCCCGGACTCGGCGACCGTTTGCTCCTGCTCCCACTTGGCACGGAAGTAGTGCGTCAGGTCCTTCGAGCGGGGGCCCGTCCCGAGCGCGCTCATGTGGAGGAAGCGGGTGACGCCGGCCCGCTTCGAGGCAGCGACGAGGTCGCGGGTCCCCTGGACCATGATGCGCTCGAACTTCTCGCCGCTCCCGGTCGGGATCGCGACGAGGTGGAGGACCGCTTCGCACCCCGCGACCGCGCGGTCGAGGCTCTCCGCGTCCGTCATGTCGCCCTCGGCCAGCTCGCAGCCCCAGCTCGCGGCCGTCCGCGCGGCCTTCGAGCGCGGGTTTCGGACGAGGACGCGCACCGGTCGGTCCTCGGCGCGGAGAGCGTGCACGAGGTGCGTGCCGACGAACCCCGTCCCACCGGTCACGAGGATCATCCGAAGTTCCTCCAGTAACGGCTCGGCGTCGGGCCGGCCTGTCCTTGGTACTTCGATCCGAGGAGCGCGGCGCCGTAGGGGCGCTCCGCCGGCTCCGTGAGCTGGACGAACGAGAGCTGGCCGATCTTCATGCCGACGTAGATCGTGATCGGGAGGTTGGCGACGTTCGAGAGCTCGAGCGTGACGTGGCCGTCCCAGCCGGGGTCGATGAAACCGGCCGTCGAGTGGATGAGGAGCCCGAGCCGACCAAGCGAGCTCTTTCCCTCGAGGCGTGCGACGAGGTCGTCCGGGAGGACGATCCGCTCGAGGGTCGAGCCGAGCACGAACTCGCCCGGGTGGAGAATGAACGGCTCCTCGCCGTCGCCGGCGATCTCGACGAGCTCGGTCAGCTCCTCCATCGGCTCCTTGACGTCGATGAACGGATAGCGCGAGTTTCGAAAGACCCGGAAGAACCGGTCGACCCGGACATCCACGCTGGAGGGCTGCACCAGGTCGTCGTCGAAGGGATCGATCACGATCCGGTCCTCGTCGAGAAGCCGCCGGATCGTGCGATCGGAGAGGACCATCTGGGCGACCGCATTGTAGGGGCCCGGCGTCCCCCGCCCGCCTGCGCGAGCGTCAACCGATATCGTCCTCCGCCATGGCGACGACGACCTCGATCCAGATCAAGACCGACATTCCGGGCCCGCGGAGCCGCTCCCTCCTCGAGCGGAAGGAGCGGGTCGTCTCGGAAGCGCTCTCCGTCTACCTCCCGCTCGTGATCGCCGAGGGCGCCGGCGCGACGCTCACCGACGTGGACGGCAACACGTTCATCGACTTCACCGGGGGGATCGGCTGCCTCGCGGTCGGCCACTCCCATCCGCGCGTCGTCGAGGCTGCGCAGGAGCAGCTCGCGCGCTTCACGCACACGGATTTCACGATCGTTCCGTACGAGAACTACGTCACGCTCGCGGAGCGGCTGTGCGCCGCGGCGCCGATCTCCGGCGAGCTTCGGGCCGGCTTCTTCAACGCCGGAGCCGAGGCGATCGAGAACGCGGTCAAGTTCGCGCGCGCCTACACGAAGCGGCCCGCGCTCGTCGCCTTCGACGGCGGCTTCCACGGGCGGACGCTCCTCGCGCTCAGCCTCACGTCGAAGACGCATCCGTACAAAGCAGGCTTGGGGCCGTTCGCGCCCGAGGTCTACCGCGTCTCGTACGCCGACCCGTACCGGGGCCCGGATGCCTCGTCAGCGCTTGCCGAGCTCGAGCGCGCGTTCCGGACGCGCGTCGCGGTCGAGGAGGTGGCGGCGATCGTCGTCGAGCCGATCCAGGGCGAGAGCGGGTTCGTCGTCCCTCCGCGCGAGTTCGTGCAGGGCATTCGCGAGCTTGCGAGCGAGCACGGGATCGTCCTCGTCGTCGACGAGGTACAGGCAGGGTTCGGTCGAACGGGAAAGCTCTTTGGGATCGAGCACTTCGGCGTCGAGCCAGACCTGATGACGATCGCCAAGTCGGTCGCCGCTGGGCTACCGCTCTCGGGCGTCGTCGGGCGGGCCGAGATCATGGACGCGCCCGGCGACAGCGCGATCGGCGGGACGTACGTTGGGAACCCGGTTGCGATCGCCGCCGCCCACGCGGTCCTCGACGTGATCGAGGAGGAGCGGCTCGTCGAGCGTGCAAACGAGCTCGGTGAGGCGATCCGCGCCCGGATGGAGGCGTGGCAGGAGCGGTTCGAAGCCGTCGGCGACGTCCGCGGCCTCGGCGCGATGCTCGCGATCGAGCTCGTGCGCGACCGTGCCGGGAAGGAGCCCGACCCCGACCTCGCGACGGCGGTCGTCGAGGCGGCGGCTGCGCGCGGTCTCCTCCTCCTCAAAGCGGGGATCCACGGCAACTGCCTGCGGGTACTCGTCCCGCTCGTCATCACCGACGAGCAGCTCGACGAGGCGCTTGGCGCCTGGGAGGAGGCGCTGGAGGTCGCCGTGAGCGGGCGAGGCGAGCCGGCCGCGGTCGACGACCAGGCGGCTACGACGTAGCGAGCGCTTTCCGCGGGCACAATTCCGCGGTGGAGATCGGCGCGCTCGTCGCCGGACGCTACGAGATCGCGGAGGTGATCGGCCGCGGCGGCATGGCGACCGTCTACCGGGCCCACGACCACGTGCTCGAGCGAGACGTCGCCCTGAAGATCCTCGACGAGCGCCGCACGAGCGACCCCGCCTACGTCGAGCGCTTTCGCCGCGAGGCGCGCGCGATCGCGCAACTCTCGCACCCGAACATCGTCACCGTCATCGATCGCGGCGAGTTCGGCGGGTGTGAGTTCATCGTCTTCGAGCTCGTGCGCGGCGAGAACCTGAAGGAGCACGTGTCCCGTCGCGGTCCGCTTCCGGTTGCAGAGGCGCTCGCGCTCGCGCACCAGGCGGCCCGCGGGCTCGCCTTCGCCCACGAGCACGGGATCGTGCACCGAGACGTCAAGCCGCAGAACGTGCTCGTGAACGAGGACGGGGTCGCGAAGGTGACCGATTTCGGCGTCGCGCGCCTCGCCGGCAACGACGGCCTGACCCTCACCGGGACGATCCTGGGGACCGGGGACTACCTCTCGCCCGAGCAGGCGCTGGGGCACCGCGTGGACGAGCGCTCCGACCAGTACTCGTTCGGCGCGCTTCTCTACGAGCTGCTGACCGGCGAGGTGCCCTACCCGGCCGACGGCGTCGTCGCCGCCGCGACGCGCCACGTGCACGACCGCCCTCCCAGCGTCCGGGAACGGCGGCCCGACGCCCCCGAGCGCGTCGACGCACTCGTTCGTCGGGCGATGGCGAAGGACGCCGACGAGCGGTTTCCCTCGCTCGACGCCTTGCTCGCTGCGCTCGAAGCGGCGATGAGGGAGGACGCGCTCGGAGCTTCCGTCGACGACGACGGGGCGACCGCGATCCTCTCTGCTCCGCGCGCGGCGAGCTCGGCGGAACCCTTTCGCAAGCGCGAAGAGGCGCGGCGGCGGGGCCGGATGCGGATGCCGGGGCGACTCGTGGCCGGGCTGGCCGTCCTCCTCGCGGCGGCGCTCGTCGTCGGCGCGCTCGCGACGGGGCGCTGGGACCCGAACGGGAGCGGGAAGGCCGCCGGGGAAGACGCACGGGTTCGGCTTCGCGCCGTCTCGGACTACGACCCGGTCGGCGGCGACGGCGAGCACCCCGAGCTCGTCCAGGACGCGACCGACGGCGACCGGACCACGTACTGGCGGACGGAGATCTATCGGTCCGAATTCGATAAGCAGGGCGTCGGGATCGTCGTCGACGCCGGCGCCCCGCGCGAGCTCGACTCGCTCGTCCTCGTGACCGATACGCCGGGGTTCACCGCGACGATCGAGGCGGGCACCTCGGTGGACGGTCGCTTCGAGGAGGTAGCCGGCGAGCAGGAGACGTCGGCGCGGACGACGTTCGACCTCGACACCGACGGCCGGCGCTTTCGCTACTACGTCGTCTGGATCACGGACCTCGACGAGGTCGCGCACGTGAACGAGGTCCGCGCGGCGTGACCTTCCCTAGAACCGCAGGGAAGCACGGCGGCCTCGGCGCTCGAGCGCCAGGTCGACCAGACGGTCGAGGAGCTCGGCGTACGGGATCCCGGACGCCTCGAAGAGCTTCGCGTAGACGCTCGTCGCGGTGAAGCCGGGGATCGTGTTCAGCTCGTTCACGAGCACTTCTCCGTCTTCGCGCACGAAGAAGTCGACTCGCGCCATCCCTTCACAGTCCGCCGCGACGAACGACGCGACGGCGAGCTCCTGGACGCGAGCGGACGCTTCCGCCGAGACCCGGGCCGGGACGACGAGCTCCATGCCGCCCTCGTCGTACTTTGCCGCGTAGTCGTACCAGTCGCTCGCGAGGGGGACGATCTCGCCGGGGAGGGAGGCGATCGGCTCCTCGTTCCCGAGCACGCTGCACTCCACCTCGACGCCCGCGACGTACTCCTCGAGGAGGATCTTCTCGTCGTGCGCGAAGGCGAGCTCGACCCCTCGCTCGAGCTCGTGTCGACTTCGCGCGATGGAGATGCCGATGCTCGATCCCAACCTGGCCGGCTTGACGACCACGGGGTAGCCGAACGGGTTTTCGACGCGGGCGCGGTCCCAGCGGCGGACGGCGATGCTACTCGCCACCGGAATCCCCTTGTCCCGCATGACCGCCTTGAAGAGGTCCTTGTCCATGCAGAGGGCGGACGCCGTGACCCCCGCGCCGACGTAGGCGACCCCGGCGAGCTCGAGGAGCCCCTGCACCGTCCCGTCCTCGCCGAAGGGGCCGTGGAGGATCGGGAAGACCACGTCGACCCCGGCGAACGGCTCGGGAGGCGCGCCGTTCGCGGGCACCGGAAGCGAGCCTTGCGGGTCGCCGGGTTCCCCGGGCGCGAGCTCCGCCTGGCGGGCTCGCGCGAGCTCCCAGCGGCCGTCTCGGCCGATCCCGACCTCACGCACCTCGTAGCGGTTCGGGTCGAGCGCCTCGACCACCGACCGCGCCGACGCGAGCGAGATCTCGTGCTCGCTCGAGCGCCCGCCCATGAGAACCGCGACGCGGAGCTTCGCCAGGCCTCTACCCGCCCTTGTCCTTCGACCGCCCCTTGGCGCGCCCGCGCCCGTTCCCCTGGCCGCTCCCGTTCCCCTGGTCGCCCTGATCGTCGGCCCCCGGGAGCACGAATTTTCCGATCGTGATCGTCACCGTCGAGCCCGGCTCCGCCTTCACTCCTGCGGCCGGGTTCTGGTCGAGGACGACGTTTTCCTGCGCCGGGTCGGTCGTATCCTCGTCGCGGACGCGGACGTCGAAGCCCGCGTTCTCGAGCGCCGAAGTCGCGCTTTCCACGTCCTGTTCGACGACGCCGGGGACGGTCGCGGTTTCGGGCCCCTCGGAGATCACGATCTCGACCGTCGAGCCCTTGTTCGCCTCCGTCCCCGGGTCTGGGTTCTGGTCGAAAACGAGGCCCTCCTCGACGTCGTCGCTCGGAGCCGAGGAGACGGATACGTCGAAGCCGTTCTCCCCGAGCTCCGCCCGCGCGCTCGCCTCGTTCTGGCGGAGGACGTCGGGGACGCTCACGAGCTCCTGCCCTTTCGAGACCTGGAGCGTCACGGTCGAGCCTCGCCGGACGGTCGCGCCCTTGCGCGGCTTTTGGGCGATCACCTCGCCCGGCGGTGCGTCCGCGAAGACGTCGATGCGGCGGCTCCCGAGGTTCTGTTTCTCGAGCTCGTCGACCGCGTCCTGGTACGTCAAGCCGACGACGCCTGGAACGTCCGTCATCGGCGGCCCCGTCGACACGTAGAGCGTCACCCTCTCGCCCTTCGGGAGCCGCGTCCCCTCGTCGGGGCTCTGCCGGAAGACGCGTCCGGCCGCCCGCTCGGCGCTCGCCTGCTCGACAACCTTCCCTTCGAGCCCGAGCGCGCGGAGCTGGCGCAGCGCGTTCCCCTTGGTGAGGCCGACGAGCGGTGGGACGGCGACCGGCCGCGACTCCTGGAGGTTCTCCTCGACCTGCGAGTAGACGTACCAGCCGGCGAGCGCGGCGGCTGCGAGGAGGAGGAGCGCGGCGAGCCACGGGAGGAACCGCCGGCGCTGCTTCGGCGGCGGCCCGCGATAGCCGTAGTCCGGCGGATAGCGGGGTCGCCTCGGCGGCGCCGTCGCTCCCGCGACGCGCGTGCGCGTCTCCGCCGGGATCACCTGTGTCGGTGCGGCGGAAACGCCGGTCAAGACGGCGGTCGCGGCCGCCGTCGTCTCGGGGGCGACCGGGATGCCCGCCTCGACCCGGTCGAGATCCGCGCTCAGCTCCTCGGCCGCCTGGTAGCGCTCGCCCGGATCCTTGGCGAGCGCTCGCAGGACGATCTGATCGAGCTCGGGCGGGATCTCGGGTCGAAGGTCGGAGGGCGGCGGGGGCGCTTCGTTCAGGTGCTTCATCGCGATCTCGATCGGCGATTCGCCGGTGAACGGCGTCTTCCCGGTCAGCATCTCGTAGAGGACGACGCCGACCGAGTAGAGATCCGACGCCGCCGTGACCGGCGCCCCGCGCGCCTGCTCCGGCGAGAGGTACTGCGCAGTCCCCATGATCGATCCCGCCTCGGTCATCTGCGAGGCGCCCGACCGCGCGATCCCGAAGTCCGTAACCTTCAGCCGCTCCTCGGGGCCGAGCAGGATGTTGTGCGGCTTGATGTCGCGGTGGATGATCCCGTTTCGGTGCGCGAAGCGAAGCGCGTTCAGGATCTGCTTCGCGTACTCGACCGCTTTCGGGATCGGGAGGGCGCCGCTCGTCAGGATCAGCTCCTTGAGGCTTCGACCCTCGATCACCTCCATCGCGATGTAGGGGCGACCGTCGGCCTCCCCGCGGTCGTAGATCGAGACGATGTTCGGATGCGAGAGCGCGGCCGCGGACTTCGCTTCCCGCCGGAAGCGCTCGTTGAAGAGCTCGTCCGTCGCGTAGCGGTCGTTCAGGATCTTGATCGCGACGCGGCGGCCGAGCTCCTCGTCCTCGGCGAGGTAGACGTTTGCCATTCCGCCCGAGCCCAGACGGCGGAGGATGCGGTAGCGCCCGTCGAAGAGCGTGTTGATGAGCGTGTCGGAAACCGCCATCGTCCTAACCCTAGGCGCTGCGCTTGAGCAGCGCCTCCAGCACGACCTTCGCGATCGGCGCCGCGGTCGAGCCGCCGGTCCCGTCCTGGTTCTGGAGGAAGACGGCGATCGCGACCTTCGAGTCCCCGGCCGGGGCGAACGCGATGAACCCCGTGTCGTTCGCGTTCTCCCGGCCCGTCTCGGCGGTTCCCGTCTTTCCGGCGACCTCGACACCGGAGATCTGGGCCGCGGTGCCCGTGCCGGATTCCACGACTCGTACCATCATGGTCCGCAGGGCGGCTGCCGTGTCCTCGCTCATCACCCGACGGAGCTCATCCGGCTCCGTGCGGGTCACGACGTCGCCGTCGGGGGCGAGTATCCGGTCGACGACGTGCGGCTCCATGAGGACGCCGTCGTTCGCGACGGTCGCCGCCACCATCGCCATCTGGAGCGGTGTGACGCGCAGGCGCTCCTGGCCGAACGCGAGTCGGCCGGGGTCGACCGCGTTCGGATCCTTGGGGTCGAAGAGCTTGCCGTGCTGGTAGAGCCCGCTCGGGTCACGCTCGCTCCCGGGCGTCTCGAGCGGTGGGTCCTCGTAGAAGCCGAAGCGCTTCGCGTAGTCGAGCACCCGCCGCACGCCGAGCCGCTTCCCGAGCTCGCAGAAGACCGAGTTGATCGAGTTCTCGACCGCTTCCCCGAAATCGACGGTCCCGTAGACCGACGGTCCCGACTGGTCGGCGTAGTTGAAGACCCGCCGGCCGTACTCGAGGCAGTAGCCCGGGTCTCGGAAGGTGCTCTCGGGAGTGAAACGGCCGGAGTCGAGCGCCGCCGTCGCGGTTACGACCTTGAAGGTGGAGCCCGGGGTGAAGAAGGGTCCCTGCGTCGCGCGGTTGAAGAGAACCGAGGCCGACTGGCACGGTCCCCCCGTTTGCTCGATCCGCCGGAAGCTGCGCTCGACGAGGTTCGGGTCGTACGTCGGCGACGAGGCCATCACGAGGACTCGGCCGGTCGCGGGCTCGAGCGCGACGACGGCGCCGCAGCGCCCGCCGAGGGCGTCGAGCGCGACCCGCTGCGCGCGCGAGTCTAGGGTCGTGACCACGTCGTTTCCCTGCTGGGTGAGGCCCCGCAGCTGGTCGAGGGTCCGATCGACGACGGTGCGTAGATTCGCGTTCGACCCCGTCAGGTAGTCGTTCAGCGACCGCTCGAGCCCGGTTCGCGACCGCTGGATCGTCGAATAGCCGACGACGTGCGCCGCGAGGCCGCGCCGCGGATACATCCGCAGGTACCACGTGCGCCCCCGCACCTCGCGCGGGCGGTTCCGCGCGAGGACGGTCCGCCCGTCACCCGCGTAGACGAGGCCGCGCTTGATCGTCAGCTGGCGGACGACGAGGTTCGGATTCCCCTGGCGCGCCTCGAGGTCGGGTGCTCGCCAGAGCCAGTAGGAGCCGATGCCGACGAGCGCCACGAAGAGGAACGAGAAGAAGAAGAAGAGGCGGCGGATCTGGAGGTTCACTGGTGGGCGACTAACGCTCGGACGCCTCGTTTACGTGGTTCGAGACGACGAGGAGGAGGGCGACGAGGGCGAAGTTCGCGACGATGCTCGAGCCGCCATAGGAGACGAACGGAAGCGTGATCCCGGTCAGCGGGATGAGACCGCTGACGCCGCCGATGATGATGAACGCCTGGATCGCGAGCGTCGCGGTGAGGCCCGCCGCGACGAGCTTCGAGAAGCCGTCGTCGGCCGTCATCGCGATCCGAAACCCGCGGTAGAGAAAGACGAAGTAGAGGAGCACGACGGCGGTCGCGCCGGCGAGGCCGAGCTCCTGCGCGATCGCCGAGTAGATGAAGTCCGTCTCGAGGTACGGGATGTAGGTGCCGCCTTGGGGTGTAACGAGCACGCCCTCGCCGAAGCCGGTGCCGAAGAGGCCTCCGGCTGCGATCGAGTAGATCGACTGCACCAGCTGGTACCCGTCGCCCTGTGGGTCCGCCCACGGGTCGAGCCAGATCGAGATCCGGTCGGCGACGTGATCGGCCTGCTGGTAGACGCCCCAGGCGCCGAGCGCGAAGAGGACGATCCCGATCGCCACGTACTGCCAGCGGCCCGTCGCCACGTAGAGCATGGCGAGGAAGATCGAGAAGAGGAGGAGCCCGCCGCCGAGGTCGTTCGTCTGGAGGAGGACGAGCATCGCGCCGCCCCAAATGAGGAGAAGGGGCCCGAAGTGCTTCGGCGACGGCATCCCCGCACGTCCGAACCCCAGTGAGAGGAGCTCCCGGTTGTCGCGCAGGTAGCCGGCGAGGAAGACGACCAGGAGGACCTTCGCGAACTCGCCCGGCTGGAACGCGACCGGGCCGATCCGAACCCAGAGCGTGGCGCCGTTGATCGTGGCGCCGAACCCGGGGAGGGCCGGGAGCGCGAGCAGCCCGATCGCCGCGATCGCGAGCGTGTACTTGACGGCGTCCAGCGAGCGGTGGTCGCGCAGAAAGAGGACGACGAGCGCGAAGACCGCGATCCCGACGACGACCCAGATGCCCTGTCGGAAGGCGAGGTCGGGGTCGATCCGGTAGATCATCGTGAGGCCGAGCACGGTCAGGATCCCCGTGATCGGGAGGAGGTACGGGTCGGCCAGGGGCAGCCTCGTCCGGAGCGCGACGTGCGCCGCGAGGAAGAGGCCGAGGAAGAACGCCGCGTAGGAGAGCGACGTCGTCGAGAACTCCGGCACGTCCTGGCTCGCGAGGTAGACGCCGGCGAACCCGATCCCGGTCAAGGCGCCGACGACGACGAGGTTCAGGAGCTCCCGATTGCGAAGGCTCACAGGATCGACGTCGCTTACGGCACCGCTTCCGTCTCGAAGCGCGCGAGGCGGTCGCGTGCGGCGGCGTAGCTCATGAGGTCGTGGTCGAACAGGCGCTGTCGCTCGTCCTGCGAGAGCTGCGCGGCGCGGACGGTGCTGACATAGCGGGCGCGGTAGAGCGAGACGCCGCCGCCCACGTCGTACGGGAGCCCCTGGTACACGGCGATACGGCCGTCCTCCTCGGCGCCGACGAAGTGCGCATTCGCGAGCCCCCAAAACGCGGCCAGGAGGAGCACGGCGGCGAACGCGAGCACGATCGAGACGCCGGCGAGGCGCCTCCGCGGCCGAGTCCGCCCGCGACGCGCGGGCGAGCCGTCGCCCCTGCGCTCGGGAAGCGGCGTCCACCCGATCGCCGTCTCGCCCTCACGGGCCTCCGCGACTTCCTCGGAGGGCGGCGTCGGGCGCACATGGGGCGGCACCTCGAGGCCGGAGAGCGTGTCCTCCAGGTCGCTCGCGTTGCCGTGGCCGTCGACCGTCATCGGGACCGTCTCTTGGAGCCCCGGCTCCCCTTCGTCGAGCGCGAAGAGGACGACCGTCACGTTGTCCTCGCCGCCGCGGCGGTTCGCGGCCTTGACGAGGGCCTTCGCGAGTCGGTCGAGGTTCTCGCTCCCGCGAGCGACGTCGAGGATCTCGTCGTCTGTGACCATCGACGTCAGTCCGTCCGAGCAGAGGAGGAAGAGATCACCTGCCTCGGCGTCGACCGTGAACGTGTCGACGTCCACGTCGGCGTCGGTACCGAGAGCGCGGGTGATGACCGACCGCTGGGGATGGGCGTCGGCTTCCTCGGGAGCCAGGCGCCCGCTTCGAATGAGGTCGGCGACGAGCGAGTGGTCCTGGGTGAGCTGCTCGATCTGAGAGCTGCGAACCCGGTAGGCTCGTGAGTCGCCGACGTGGCCGATGGCGACGCTCCCGCCGTCGACGAGCGCTGCCGTCACCGTCGTCCCCATTCCCTCGGCCGCGGTGTCCGCCTGCGCTCGCTCGAAGATTCGGCGGTTCGCTTCCTGGATGATCGCCTCGAGGCGCCGCTCGCCGTCCAGGTCGTCGGCGTCGTGGTACTCGCGGAACGCGGCGGCCGCGAGCCGCGAGGCGACCTCGCCGGCCTGCGCGCCGCCCATCCCGTCGGCGACGACGAAGAAGGGTGGGTCGACCACGAACGAGTCCTCGTTCCGCCGCCTCCTTCGGCCTGCGTCCGTGATACCGGCGTGCTCGCGGACTCTCATCGCTCGTACCTGAGCTCCGTCTGCCCGATCCGCACGACGTCTCCGTCCTGGAGGCGGTGTCGTCCGTCCATCCGCTCGCCGTTCACGAACGTTCCGTTCGTCGACCCGAGATCGAGTATCCATACCCCATCGCGCTGCGACTCGACGCGTGCATGACGGGCGGAGGCAAAGTCGTCGCCATCGAGGGCCGCGGTGTTCTCCTTGGCGCGGCCGATCGTGAGCGGGACGGGCCCCGTCTCGAACGTCCGCCCCGCCTGGAGCGACGGGCTCGAGAGGACGACCAGGCGGCCGACACGGACCGGCACCTCGGGCGCCGCGCCTCCCTTTCCAGGCGCGAGGACGAAGCTCTCCTGCGGCACCCGGAGATCGCGCGCCGCGGCACGGATCACGCGCCAGATGAAGAGGTAGAGCAGGACGAGGAATGCGGCCTTGAGTCCGAGGAGGATCGGCTCGACCAGCGGTTCCCTCTCAGGACGGGAGCTCGAAGACGACGTTCGTCCGGCCGAGCGCGATCCGCTCCTCGCCGGTCAGCCGCGCTCGCTCGACGCGCTTCCCGTTGACCTGAACGCCGTTCGTCGAACCGAGATCGACGATCCAGTACTCCCCGTTCTCCTGCCTGATCTCGGCGTGCCGGCGGGAGACGTTGGCATCGTCGAGGCGGATGTCGCACTCGCGCGAGCGACCGAGCAGGACGGCGCGCTTGGCGAGCTCGTGGCGCTCGCCGTTCACGACGAGGATCGCCGGCGAGCGAGCGAGGCGCAGACGCTCGGCCTCGTCGGCGGAGACGGCCGCAGTCTCGGGCCCGGGTCGGTAGATTCGCGTCTCCCCGGGCTCCTGGGGCTCGGCGGGCAGGGCCGGCTCGGGTGTCGCCGCGGGCTCGCGCCGGGGCTGCACCATCCGGGTCGCGATCCCGAACTCGCCGACCGCGAGGTCCTCGTCCTCGTCGAAGAGGACGCGCGGCGTCGTGAGGAGCGCGTAGCCCTCGCGCCGCGCGTGCTCGGAGAGGTAGTCCCGGAGCTCGGTCACAAGCGCGTCCTCGGGCGGCAGGTGCTCGCGGTCCTGCGGCGAGAGGTACACCACGTACTCGTTCGGGACGTAGACGCGCGAGACCGAGATCGTCTTGTGGTCGTCCATCTCCTTGGCGAGCTTCCTCGCGAGCTCGACGGGCTGCACGTGGGAGCGAAACGCGCGGCCGAACGCGCCCTCGACGAGCGACTCGATCCGGTGCTCGATGCTGCGAAGGACGCTCATCCGCCCCGAATTCTGCCCGAGGACGGGGAGGTCTAACGCCGACCGTTCTCCTCGCGCGCGGCGAGGCACGAGCGCGAAGAGCTACCCGCCGCGGCCCGCACGACGGCCGCACCGAGCGCGATCGTCGCCGCCGAGATCCCCGGTGCGAGGGCGAGCTCGTTCGCCGTCGCGCCTGCGGGGACAGGGAGCAGGAGGGCCGCCGCGAGGAACGCCGAGCCCCAGATCGCGACGCCCCAGAGCTCGAGCCGGCGAGCGAGGGGCAGGGCGATCGCGGCGAGCGCGAAGACGACCGACTCGACCGCGATCCCGGGGCTCGCGGCGAGCGCGTCGGCGAGCACGCGAGCGGTCGCAGTCGGCGACTCGAGTCCCTCCAACCCGAGCGCGACGGGTGTCCCGCCGGCGGGGAACGGCAGGCCCGCGATCGCAGCCGCGCCGCCCGCCACCGCGACGGCCCCTCCCGCGACGAGACCTCGGCGGAGGGGGCCGTGAACACGGAGGGCGACGAGCGGCGCCAACCCGAGGGCCGCGACGGCCGCGAGAGGGGGCCCTGCCGCGACGAGGAGGCCGTTCTCGGGATCCCGCGCGAAGGCGGCGAGCCACGCGACCGCAAGTCCGGCGTAGACGATCGCGAGACCGAGCGAGAGATTCCCGAGCGGCAGGACGGGCGCGGCGAGGGCGAGGGCCAAGCCGAGGCGCGGCGCGCGGAGTGCGGCGACGGCGACAACGCCACCCAGCAGGAAGGGCCAGCCGCGCGGGAAGAACGGGAGTGCTCCAGTGCAGCCGCCCGTGTAGGCGGCCGCGAGGGCGGCGTGGGCGGCTCGGCCGCGGAGGACGCGAATGGACGACGCCGGACGCGGGCGCTTTGCGCGCGAGGCAAAGGCGTCGCGGAGCGCATCGGCGAGCCGCTTCGCCGGCGGCCGCCGGGCGGGGTCGCGGACGAGCATGCGGTCGACGAGGGCGCAGAGCTCGGGAGGCAGGTCGGGCCGCGATCCTGCGAGCGGCCGGGCACCCTGCCGGATCCGCCGCGCGGTCTCCACCGGTGAGGCGGAGGCGAACGGATGCCAGCCGGCGAGCGCCTCCCAGAGGAGGACTCCCACCGACCAGACGTCCGCAGGGCCTGAGGCCGAGACGCCGTCGAGCCGCTCCGGGGCGATGTAGGCGAGCGTTCCGGGAACGTCCCCGGCGGCGGTCAACGGGTCCGCCTCGTCGACGCGAGCGAGGCCGAAGTCGAGGAGACGGACGCTCACGTCGCCGCCGTCCTCGAGCATCACGTTCGCCGGCTTCACGTCGCGGTGCACGACGCCCTTCCCGTGTGCGTGCGCGAGACCCTCCAGCACCTGCGCGGCCGCCTCGACCGCAGAGCGGTCGTCGAGCTCGCCCGCGCGCATCGCTTCGCGAAGCGTCCGCCCGCGGACGTACTCGTACGCGACGTACACGTGCTCCTCGTCTCGGTCGAGCGCGAGGGCGCGCAGGCACCGCGGATGCCGAAGGCGGGTGGCGGCTTCGACCTCGCGCTCTGCACGCGAGGCGGCCTTGCCCTCGCGCCGCACGACCTTGAGCGCGACGTCGCGCGCGCCTTCCTCGTCCCGCGCGAGCCAGACCGACCCCGAGCCCCCGCTTCCGAGCGGGCGGAGCGGCCGGTAGCGGCCCGCCACGAGGTCGTGCCCGGCCGCTACGGCTTCTTCTCTCGAGGCGACCGCCTCGGCCATCGTGGATCCGCTGTTGGCGGCGTAGCACCAAAGTCCTGCAAAACAGGGTGTCGAGATGCATGGCTGTTACACTCGGCCGCGTTCTTCGAGCCCCTTCGCCGTGGCCGAGCGAGAGAGCACCGACACCGAGTCGTTCGAGTTCGACTTCTTCGAAGACTCGCCGACGCGGGAGACGACGCGCGAGCCGGCCGCGCCGAGGCTGCGACGCCGGCGCCTCCCGACCCGACCGCCTCCGAGCGGCACCCCTCTCCTCCGTCTCGCCGCGCTTATCGCCGCCGCCATCGCCCTCGTCGTCCTCATCGTCGTCTGGGTCTCGAGCTGTCAGGAGGACCGGAAGACGGGGCAGTACCGCGACTACATGGAGCAGGTGCAGTCGATCGGCGCAGAATCCGCCTCGATCGGCCGCGAACTGAACAACGTCATCTTCTCCTCGGGCATGAAGCTCGATGACATCCAGGCGCAGCTCGACGGGCTGCGTGACCGGCAGAGCCAGACGGTGCGGCAGGCCGAGGCGCTCGACGCTCCCGGCCCGCTCCGCGAGCAGCACGAGAGGCTCGTCGACGCCCTCGAGCTCCGCGTCAGCGGGCTGAACGGCCTCGCGCGCGCGTTCTCGCAGGTAGCCGGTCTTCCTGCGAGCGGGCAGGCGGACGAAGGGCAGAACCAGGCAGGCGGAGCCGGTGCGGGGGCGGCAGGCGAGACCGGCAGGCTGCTCGCCGACCAGGCGACGCGGCTCGTCGCGAGCGACGTCCTCTACAAGGACTTCTTCGAGGATCCGGCGAAGGCGGTGATGAACGAGCGCGGCGTCGCGGACGTCGCCGTCCCGCCGTCGCGGTTCGTCACGAACAGCGAGTTCGCGAGCCCGAGCTCCTGGCAGCTCGTCTACGAGCGGCTCACGAAGCCGCCCGCGGCGAGCGGCCTTCACGGCAACCGTGTCGCCTCCGTCCGTGCCCTTCCGAGCGGCGAGGAGCTGTCGCGAGACGACGAGAACACGGTCAAGGTCTCCGACCGGCTCGCGTTCGAGGTCGCCGTCGAGAACTCCGGCGACAACCAGGAGACGCAGGTCCACGTCACGCTGTTGATCCAGCAGAGCCCGCAGCCGATCCGCAGGGAAACGGAGATCGACGCCATCAACCCCGGCGACGTGAAGACGGTCGTCTTCCGTGACCTCGGCACGGTCGCGTTCGGCCCGGAGGTGATCCTGCGCGTGACGGTCGAGCCCGTCAAGGGCGAGGAGAACACGAACAACAACGTGGCCGAGTACCCGATGATCTTCACGCTGTAGGAAGCGGATGAGCGACACGACGCTCGCCGTGATCGCGATCGCCGCGGCCGTCGCCGCAGGCCTCGCGCTCGCCTTCGCGCTCGCCTTTTACCTCAAGCTCCGCCGCGTCCGGCGCGCCCAGACCGTGCTGCTCGGTGCCGGCAAGGACGACCTTGTCGATTTCGCGGTCTCGCTGCAAGCGCGGCTCGACGACTTGAACCGGGCGGTGGACGAGGTCGGCGTCGGCCTCTCTCGCGTCGACCGGCGGATCGACGGTTGCCTCTCGCGCACCTCGATCGTCCGCTACGACGCCTACCAGGACGCCGGCGGTCATCAGTCCGCCTCGCTCGCGTTCTTGGACGCCGCGCGCTCCGGCATCGTCGTGAGCGCGATCCAGGGCCGTGACTACGCGCGGATCTACGTGAAGGAGCTCGATCGTGGCCGCCCCTCGGTCGCGCTCTCACCGGAGGAGCAGGAGGCCGTCGATCGCGCGATGGCGGTCTGACGCCGTGCCTGCGCGGCACTAGGATCTCGCCTCAGGGGTGTACCGAAAGGCGCAAATCCGTCCCTTCCGCCGAGAGGACGAGCCCATCCTCTTCGGCCTCGCGAACATCGACCGGGGCGCGGACGAGCGAACACTCGACGTCCTCGAGCGGGAGACGGTCTTCGTGGCCGAGGTCGAGGGGTCGGCTGCGGGCTACGTCGCCCTCGAGGAGTCCGACGAGTCGCGGGTTCGAGTCGACCAGCTGTTCGTGAGTCCCGACCACGAGGCCGAGGGAGTCGGGCGCCAGCTCCTCGAGTACGCGGAGGGCTACGCGATCTGGCGAGGGGCGCGGGCCCTTCGCGTCGTCGTCTCCGAGGGCGATCGGCGGGCGATCTCGTTCTACCGAGAGCGCGGATTCGTGCCCGCGGGCGAGGACGTCCTCGAGCTCGTTCTCCCTGAGCCGTAGACCGCACGCAGGCTACGATTTTCCCCGCATGGGCCACGTTCTCGTCCTGAACGCGAGCTACGAGCCGCTCAACGTCTGCAGCGTGCGGCGCGCCCACGTCCTCGTCTTCAAGGGGAAGGCCGAGGTGATCGAGGACGTCGGAAAGCCGCTCCGGTCGGCGGCGGCCGAGTTCGTCTGGCCCCATGTCATCCGCCTCCTTCAGTACGTCCGCGTTCCGAAGTCCGTGCAGCGGAAGATCTCGCGACGCGCGCTCTTCGCTCGCGACCGCTGGCGCTGCCAGTACTGCGGGACGGAGAGCGGGAAGCTCACGCTCGACCACGTCGTGCCACGCAGCCGGGGTGGCGAGTCGGTCTGGGAGAACGTGGTCACCTCGTGCGCCCCCTGCAACCTCCGCAAGGGCGATCGCACGCTCGACGAGGTCGGGATGCGGCTCCACAATCGTCCGCACGCACCGGCTCCGGCGCTCTTCGTCACGCTCGCCGCGCCCAGGATCCCGGACGGCTGGCAGCGGTATCTGACGGCGTTCGGGTCGTAGGGCGTCCCGGCGGCGTGAGACGCCGGCGGCCGCGCGCGCTATAGTGAGAATCGCTGGTTGAGGCGACGTGGCCTCGGGTGAGACGCCCGGGGCCTTTTTCGTTTAAGGAGGCGCGTATGGAGATGGTCGAGAACGAGCGCTACAGCGGGCGGGCGACGAGCGATCCCGCGGCGAGGAGGGAGGTTCTGGAGCGGGCCGAGCGCGAGGACATCCGCTTCGTCCACCTCTGGTTCACGGATCTGGAGGGGCACCTGAAGAGCTTCGCGATCACGCCTGCCGAGCTCGAGGACGCGCTCGACGACGGAATGGGCTTCGACGGCTCGTCGATCACGGGCTTCAACCCGATCGAGGAGTCCGACATGGTCGCGATCCCCGATCCGGCCACCTTCCAGCTCATGCCGAACGGCGGCATGAAGGTGGCGCGGATGATCTGCGACGTCGTCACGCCCGACGGCGAGCCGTACGAGGGCGACCCGCGCTACGTCCTGAAGCGGGCTCTCGAGCGCATGAAGTCGTTGGGCTTCGAGACGTTCAACGTCGGGCCCGAGCTCGAGTACTTCCTCTTTCGAGACGACCGGGGTACCGAGACGCTCGACGAGGGCGGCTACTTCGCGATGACCGCGCTCGACGCGGCCTGGGAGCTTCGAAACGAGACGATCACGGCGCTCGAGTCGATGGGGATCCCCGTCGAGTACGTGCACCACGAGGTCGGCCCGTCGCAGCACGAGATCGACATGCGCTACGCGGGCGCGCTCGATATGGCCGACCACACGATCACCTATCGCCTGGTCGTCAAGGAGATCGCGAAGAAAGCCGGTTACCACGCGACGTTCATGCCGAAGCCACTCTTCGGCGAGAACGGATCCGGGATGCACACGCACCAGTCCCTCTTCGCGAACGGAAAGAACGCGTTCTTCGACCCCGACGACGAGTGGCACCTCTCCGACGTCGGCAAGGCGTTCATCGCCGGCCAGCTCCAGCACGCCCGCGAAATCGCGGCGGTCTTCGCCCAGTGGGTGAACTCGTACAAGCGACTCGTCCCGGGCTACGAGGCGCCCGTCTACGTCGCCTGGTCGCGTCGGAATCGCTCGGCGCTCATCCGCATCCCGGTCTACAAGCCGGGGAAGGAGCAAGCAACGCGCGCCGAGATCCGCTGCCCCGATCCCGCCTGCAACCCCTACCTGACCTTCGCGGCCCTGCTGCATGCAGGGCTCGAGGGGATCGAGAAGGGCTACGAGTTGCCGGCGCCGATGGAGCAGAACCTGTACCACCTGACGGCGGAGCAGCGGCGCGAGCGGGGGATCGTGGCTCTCCCCGAGACGCTCGGCGAAGCGGTCGACGAGCTCGCGACCTCCGAGCTCGCGCGGCGCGCCCTCGGCCAGCACATCTTCGACGCCTACATCGAGATCAAGCGCAAGGAGTGGGACGAGTACCGAGTCCAGCTCACTCCGTGGGAGATGGACAACTACCTGAGCGTCTTGTAGCGGAGCGCACGAAGGAGTAGAGTCGTCGCATCCCCGCGCTTCGCTCCTGACGGGGATCGTGACGGCCGACCATGAGCCGCGGGGACGCGGCTCATGGTCGTTGCGGGCACGGGATCAGCCCGGCTTCGTCGTCATCGCCCAGACGGTGACGACGTACGTGAGGACGAGGAGACCGGCGAGGATGCCCGCGACGCGGCTAAGCGTGCTCGCCTGGCTCGCCGTCCTCCGAAGCCGCCGGGCGCCGAGGCCGGCGAGGACGATCGAGACGAGGAGCAGAATCCCTCCCCCCTCCGACGTGGCGTACCCAATCCCGAGCCACGTCGGGTCGCCGCCGCCGTCGAAGCCCTCCTTCGACGCGATCCACTGGCCCCCGACCCGCATCAGAATCCAGCCGGGCAGCGCCACGACGAGGAGCGCGCGGAACGCGACGCGAGCGTAGGTGAGGACGGCCGCCGGCGGGCTCGGGCGCCACGCGAGCGCTTCCGCCGCCACAGCAGTCGCGAGTCCGCCGGCGAGGAGCATGGCGCCGAGCACGTGGAGGAGGAGCGCGTAGTTCCAGTCGTCCGGTCGGATCGCCGCGAGCAACGCTCACGCCCCGGGCTTGAAGATCATGTCGACGAGGAAGAGCAGGAAAACGACGATGAGCGCGAGCTGGAGCGCGGCGCCGGCAGGCGCGCGAAGCATGGCGCGAAGCTCGGAGCTCGCCGCGTCGTCGCCGCGTGCGGCGAGCGACCTCGCGTAGTCGCGCGCGCCGATGTAGATCTTCTGCGAGCGGCGGCCCAGCTCGGCGAAGACTGCCCAGAGGACGTAGGCGGCGATGATCCACCCGTCCCACGGGTGGTACGCGTCGGCGTCGATCGCCATCCAGACGCCGAGGACGAGGAGGCCGGCCATCGCGACGTTCACGAGGACGTCGCCGACGCGCGAGAGGCGAAAGAGACGGAGGGCCCCGCTCGGGACGTCGACGGACCGCCCGGCGACGACGAGGTACGTGTAGATCACGACCGCCGCCGCCGCGGTGAACGCGAGCAGGACGTGCAGGAAGAGGAGCCACTCGTACACCGCGCGCGAGACGATAACGCCCTCGGTCACGAGGCGCCTCGACCCCGGGAGCCGAGAAGCGCGAGCGGGAGGAGTGGCGCGGCGCCCCCGTCGCTCGCCGGGCGGGCCCGACCTATCATCGTCGGGATGGACCAGTCGGCGCGCCATCTTCGGCTCGTGACCGAGACCATCGCCGCGGTGAACTCGACCCTCGACCTCGGCGAGCTCTTCGAGCTCGTCGCCGCGAAGGTCGCCGAGGCGCTAGGGGCCGACGCATGCTTCGTCTACCTCTACGACGAGGCGGCCGACGAGCTCGTGCTTCGCGCCTCGTTCGGAACGCGTGTCGAGGACATGACGCGCGTACCGAAGATGCGGCCCGGCGAAGGGATCACGGGGACCGCCGCCGCCGAACGCGCGCCCGTCATGATCCCGCGGGCGGCGCACCTCGACGCCCGCTTCAAGCGTTTCCCCAACCTTCGCGAGGAGGAGTACGAGTCGATCCTCGCCGTTCCGATCCTGGCCAAGGAGCGGCTCGAAGGCGCCCTCAACGTACGGACGCGCGCGCCGCACGAGTTCGGCGAGGGCGAGATCGAGCTCCTGATGGCGATCGCGGGGCAGGTCGCCCAGGCGATCGAGAACGCGAAGCTCTACGAGAGCGCTCAGCGGCGCGTCGCCGAGCTCGAGGCGCTCGCGAAGATCTCGGAGGCCGTTTCGGAGTCGCTCTACCTCGAGGAGTCGCTCGAGGCGATCGTCGAGACGACGATGGCGGCCGTGGGCGCGACGGGCGCCGCGCTCGTTCTCGAGGACGGTCGCATCGCGTGGCCGGAAGGACGGGCGGGCGCGCACGCCGTCCGTCTCCCGCTCCGCTGGAAGGGCCGCCAGATCGGCGAGCTCGTCTGCGATCGCGACACGCCGTTCTCTCCCGACGAGGTGAAGCTCCTCGGCTCGATCGCCCACCAGGCGGCCGTCGCGCTCGAGCACGGCCGCGCCGTCATGCGTGGCGTCGTCGCCCAGGAGATCCACCATCGCGTGAAAAACAACCTGCAGACGGTCGCCTCCCTGCTCCGCCTGCAGGCGCGCGCTCCCGGTGCCGACGCCCGCAAGGCGCTCGAGGACTCGGTGAACCGGATCCTCGCGATCGCCGCCGTCCACGAGGTGCTGACCGAGAGGCGCGACGACGACGTCGACCTCGGCGAGCTCGTCGAGCGCCTCCGCGCCTCGCTCGTGCAGGGCGTCGGCGGCGACAAGCGCGTCCGCTCCCGGGTCGAGGCCGTCTCGCTCCACGGGGCGCGGGCGACCGCGCTCGCCCTCGTCTTCAGCGAGCTCCTGGCGAACGCGCTCGAGCACGGCGGCGAGGAGGTGCGCGTCGAGCTCGCGCGGCGGAACGGCGACGTCTGCCTGACGGTCACGGACGACGGCGAGTGGTCCAGCGAGTCCGAGGACGGGACCGGGCTCTCCATCGTCCGCGCGCTCGTCCGCGACGAGCTGAAGGGGACTCTCTCGCTCGCAGGCGAGCGGGGCCTTCGCGCCGAGGTCCGCTTCCCGGCGTGAGGATCCTCGTCGCCGAGGACGAGACGATCATCCGGCTCGATCTCCGGAAGACGCTCGAGGACGCAGGCTTCGAGGTGTGTGGCGAGGCGCGAAACGGCGAGGAGGCGGTCGCGCTCGCCGAGAGCGCGCGCCCCGACCTCGCGATCCTCGACGTCAAGATGCCGAAGCTGGACGGGATCGACGCCGCACGGCGGATCCTGGCCGAACGACCGATCCCGATCGTGATGTTGACGGCGTACGACCAGGAAGAGCTCGTCGCGCGCGCCGTCGAGGCGGGCGTCTTCGGGTACCTCGTCAAGCCGTTTCGCGAGTCGGATCTCCTCCCGGCGATCCGCGCCGCGCGCGCCCGCCACGCCGAGCTCGAGGCTCTCCGGGCGGAGGCCGAGTCGCTCGCCGAGGCGCTCGCGACGCGGAAGGTCGTCGAGCGGGCGAAGGGCCTCCTGATGGAGCGGGAGAAGATCTCGGAGCAGGACGCCTTCGCGCGACTCCGCCGCGTGAGCCAGTCGTCGAACCGCCCGATGAAGGTGGTGGCGGAAGCGCTCATCGCGACCTTCGGCGAGGGCGGCGACGCGCGGTCAGGCGCATTCGAGCGCTGACCGGTGAGCCGCAGGTCGTCGCGCTCGGCGGCGGGGGCTTCTCGGACGGAGACCCAGCGCTCGACGACTACATCCTCTCCCTCCCCGCTCGCAGGCCGGCAAGGGTCTGCTTCCTGCCGACGGCGGCCGGTGATTCCGACTCGTACGTCGTTCGCTTCTACGACGCCTTTCGGCCACCCCGGGCGCATCCGTCGCATGTCACCCTCTTCGGAACGACGCCGCGGGAGGATGTTCGCGCCCGAATCCTCGGCGCCGACGTGGTCTACGTCGGCGGGGGCAACACGGCGAGCCTCCTCGCGGTGTGGCGCGCCCATGGGCTGGACCGGCTGCTTCGCGAAGCGTGGCAGGCGGGTGTCGTGCTCGCCGGCGTCAGCGCAGGAGCGAACTGCTGGTTCGAGGCGTGCACAACGGATTCCTTCGGCCCGGTTGTGCCGCTTCGCGACGGCCTCGCCCTCCTCCGAGGAAGCTTCTGTCCCCACTACGACGAGTCGGAGCGCCGCGCCGAGTATGTCCGCCTCGTCCGCGATGGTTTTCCGGCGGGCTATGCGGCGGAAGCCGGCGTTGCGCTTCGCTTCGCCGGCATGGAGCTCCGCGAGGCGGTCGCGTCGAGTGGCGAAAAGCAAGCGTTTCGGGTCGACGCGGTGGACGGCGAGGTGCGAGAGTCTCGCGTTCCCCTGAGCACGGTCGGATAGCCTCGCCCGCATGTCGTTCCTCGAGCGCCCGGACGCGCCCCCAGCGCGGGTGGTCGAGGTAAGGGAGTCCGCCGTCGGGCTCGACGCCGTGGTCGTGATCGACCACGAGCTCTTCCCGAAGGCGGCGGGTGGGACGCGGATGGTGCCCGACGTCACCGTGGACGAGGTCGCGCGGCTCGCCCGCGCCATGACGTGGAAGTTCGCCGTCTGCGGCGTTCCCTACGCGGGCGCCAAGGCGGGGATCCGGTTCACGGGCGGCGACCGAGACGAGATCCTGACCGCGTTCCTCGACCGCATCGCCGCCTGGAGCGACTACTTCCTCACCGGACCCGACATGGGAACGAACCCCGAGGACTTCCTGCGCTTCGCGCCGGACGGCGAGAAGCCCCCGATGTGGGCGCGGCGGTTCGAGGGGACGAGCATGGACGACCTCTCCGTCGGCCACGGGATCAAGGGCGCGGCCGAGGTCGCGCTCGCGCGGCTCGGCCGCCCGCTCGCCGATGCGTCGGTCGCCATCGAGGGGTTCGGGAAGGCGGGCGCGGGGACGGCTCGAGCGTTCGCCCGCGCCGGCGCGCGCGTCGTCGGGATCAGCACCGTCGCGGGCTGCGTCGCCGACCCCGGGGGGCTCGACGTCGAGGAGCTCCTTCGCCTGCGCACGGCGTACGGCGACGAGGTCGTCCGCCACGCGGACGCCGATGCTCGACCGCGCGAGGAGCTCTTCACGCTCGAGTGCGACGTCCTCGTTCCCGGCGCGCGGCCGGACTCGATCCCGAAGGAGAGCGTGGACGCACTCCGCTGCGCCGTCGTCGTTCCGGCCGCGAACATCCCGTACGGCCCGGGTGCGGTCGAGGCGCTCGGCGCGCGCGGAATCGTCGCCCTCCCCGACTTCATCACGAACGCCGGCGGAATCCACCTGTACGAGGCACCCGAGTGCCGGGACGACCCGGCGACCTGCCTGGCCGCGATCGAGCGGCTGATCGGCGAGACGACCGGCCGCGTCCTCGACGCGGCCGAGGCCGACGCCGTCACGCCGACGGATGCGGCGCTCGAGATCGCACGCGACTTCCTGCGTGCAGCGACCGAGTAGGGTCCGCTCGCGTGGCGGGCGGCGGCGAGCGGCTCGAGCTTCAGCACGACCTGGCCGGGATCGAAGCCGCGGCCGGTGCCGTCTTCGTGCGTCGCGTGCTCGCGGACGGGTTGGCGTCGGTCAAGGCGGACGGATGGGCGACCTCCGTCTCGGCGCCTCCCGAGCTCGACCGCGTCCTGCTTCGGGTGGAGTCCCACGGCGGCGTGCAGGTCCTCTACGAGCTGAACGGCGCGCTCGCGCTCGTCGCCGTCTTCCCGGGCCACGTCTCGGTGAGCGTCGCGCACGGCGAGCGCGAGCGCGTCGACGAGATCGTGGCGTCGCTTCGGAGGCACTTCCGCCCGCCGGATCCGAGCTCGGCGCACGAGGTTCGCGTGACGTTCTGGACGTACGGCCCGCACGGGCCCCACCCGACGTGGCGTTCGATCGCCGTCCCGGGTTGGGACGAGATCGACGAGAACTACTCGCAGCCGACGCGCGAGCGGCTCGACCCGCTCATGCGCGGCTTCGAGCCCGCACGCGGGGGTCAGCTCGTCCTCTGGCACGGGCGCGCGGGGACGGGCAAGACGTACGCGCTCCGGGCGCTCGCGTGGGAGTGGCGGGAATGGTGCGAGCTCCATTACATCGTCGATCCCGACCGCTTCTTCGGCGAGCACGCCGACTACCTGATGAAAGTCCTCCTGCAGCCGGACGAGCTCGACCTCGAGATGGACGACGACTTCGGCGAGATGGAATTCGTCCACGAGCTGCCCGGGGCGAGCGCGATCGGCGTCGTCGGGACCGGCTTCGGCCCCGGACGCGCGGGTCGAGCCAGGCCGTGGAAGCTCCTCATGCTCGAGGACACGGGCGAGCTCCTTAGCGCGGACGCGCGCGCCGTGATCGGCCAGGGCCTCTCGCGCTTCCTGAACGTGGTCGACGGGCTGATCGGCCAGGGGCTCCGGGTCCTCGTCCTCGTCACCACGAACGAGGAGATCCGCGCGCTCCATGCCGCCGTCGCACGGCCGGGGCGTTGTGCCGCGAACGTCGAGTTCGTGCCGCTCGGTGCCGACGAGGCGTCCGCCTGGTTCGAGCGGCGCGGGGTGGCGGAGCGCGCCACGACACCGACGACGCTCGCGACGCTCTACGCCCTCGCCGAGGGCCTCGATCCTTCCCGGCCTCGCGAGCCGGTCGGCTTCGGCGGCTAGCGGACTCGCGCGCGCTCGGCGAGCGCGCCCACGATGAGGCCGACGAGGAGCTGGAACCCGATCGGGGCGAGGACGTGGCCCGGGTCGTAGGAGACGTCCAGCCGCTCCGAGGCGCGCCACTCGAAGAGCGCGAGCGCGGGCGCAGAGGCGACCGACCACGCGGCTCCCGCTTTCCCGTAGCGAAGCGCCGCCTCGACGACGAGGAGGACGAGCAGCTGCCGGACGGGCGAGCTCGGCTCGAACCCGTAGAGGACGACGAACCCCGAGACGAGCGCCGTGTCCCAGATGAGCGCGACGGCGGCGCGCTCGCGGAATCGGAAGAGCGCGATCGCGCCGAGCGCGAACGCGACGGCGAGCGCCCATGCCCACGGCTCGTCGCCGTCGGGGTAGTTCCCGCGCTCGATTGCGACCTCGAGGAGGACAAAGGGCGCCGCGACCAGGCGGACCGACGCGATCCAGTCGGCCGGGCGTTCGAGCCCAGGGCGCCGGGCCCGGGCTGTTACGAAGCGACCTCGTCGACGAGCGCCTCCCACCTGGCGAGGAGCGCGGCCAGCTCCTCGCGGGCGACCCGGTGCTGCGCGACCTTCTCGGCGTTCGCCCAGTCGACGGCGAGCTCGGCCTCGAGGTCGGCGAGGGCTCGCTCCTGGGCCTCGATCCGGCCCTCGAGCTCGGCGATGGGATCGCTTCCCCGGGGGGTCGGCGTCGGCGCCGCCGGCCTCGGGCGCTCGGGCTTCCGTCCCGGCGTCGCCCCGGCCTCCGCTTGCTCCGCGCGGCGCTGCGCGTACTCGGCCCAGCCGCCGTCGTAGGAGCGAAGCGTTCCGTCCTCGATCGCGAGGGTGCGCGAGGCGACGGCGTCGACGAGGGCTCGGTCGTGCGAGACGAGGAGGAGCGTGCCCGGGAAGGCGTCGAGCGCGGCCTCGAGCGCCTCGCGGCTCTCGACGTCGAGGTGATTCGTCGGCTCGTCCAGGAGGAGGAAGTTCGCCCCGGAGGCG
>JALZGN010000291.1 GCA_030861005.1 Actinomycetota bacterium | reverse complement strand
GGCGGTGCGTGACGTCCGCCTGCGCCGACCACCGTCACTCGGTCGGAGCCGGGGCGGATGGGTCGCTTTGCCAGAGGCCGAACTCGTTCCCGTGTGGGTCCTGGCAGGTAACGAACCAACCCATGCTCGGCACCGACATCGGCTGGCCTGCCTCGCCGCCCAGCTCCTTCACACGCGCCGCGCCGGCGTTGATGTCGTCGACGTCGAAGTACGCGCGCGTCCCTCGCTTCCCCGGCTCCATGCTGGTGATTGCCGCGCCCGACTGCTCGCTGATCCGGGTCATGTGGTACTCGGATGGACCGGGGAAGGCCTCGAACTCCCACCCGAAGAGCGAGCCCCAGAATTCACGCCCCTTCGCAGTGTCGTCCGCGGGGATCTCGAGGTGCACGATGTGACCGGGCATAGCCCTCCTCTCGTCGTCGTCGGCAGAGGTCTTGCTCCACCGGGGTCACGCATTAGACGTCCTCGCGGGAACGATCTCATCGGCGCCGCCGTTCGTCACGTGTACGTTCCAAGAGCCGTCGCCGGGCGAGCACGTGCGCAAAAGTCTCTCGCGCATGCGAACGCCCCGTAGCGGGCATCACGGCCTGATCCGAAGGAAGGAGGCCGCATGGTCGAGGAACCGCCGAGCCCAGGACCCGACGAGGGTTGGGATCCCCTTGCCGGCGAGGGCGGCGAGGACGACGACGAGGAGGAAGCGGGCGACGAGACAAACGGGGAGGAGTCGCTCGGGTAATCCCTAGCGGGGCTCGCTCCGGGTCCCGCGGAGCGCGCCCGGCCCTGCGAGCAACCCGACCCCCTCGGCGACGACGCGGCGCTCGGCGCCGTCGCCGACGCCTAGCGCTGCGACGCGCGCACCTCGATGCTCCCCTCGCGGATGCGGACGTCGAACACGGGCTGCGGATATGCGGATGGCCCTCGCTCGACCGACCCGTCCTCGAGCCGGAAGACGCTTCCGTGCCAGGGGCAGGTCACGCAGCCCTTCGCTATCTCGCCTCGGTGGAGCGGACCGCCGCGGTGGGAGCAGCGGTTCGACATTGCGAAGACGCGACCGTTCTGGCGGGTGAGGAGAATGGTGACGCCGTCGAGCTCGGCTGTCGTCGTCTCGCCTTCGCCGAGCGCGGTGTCGGCGAGGACGCCGGTCCAGTCGGTCGGCCGCCTTTCGAACGTCGTCTGGTCGACGCCGACGCCCTTGCTGTACGAGAGGTGGCCGCCGAGGTGGCCGCCGACCGTGAGCGCGCCCATGCCGGCGAGCCCCAGGAGCTTCCCTCCACTCCGGTTACCTCTTCGCCGCGCCGCGAGCGACGCGGCGAAGAGCGCGAGTCCGGCCGTGTTCGCGAGCCCATGGACGAAGCCGATCCGCCGGACCTGCGGATTACTCTTCGTCGTGTCGGCCCAGTCGGTCAGCCCGGTTACGGCAGTCGGGACGGCTGTCGCGAGCCCGAAAGCGACGAGACGCTCGGAAGCGGTATCCGACTCCGGGCCTCCGAAGAGGTCGAGGAGCGTCGCGCTCGTCCAGGTCCCGATCGGGAGGTCGGTGAAGAAGGGATGCAGCGCGTGTCCCAACCAGGTGCCCGAGAGGAGGTCGCCGAATCGGCTGCGCCCGAGACGGCGGCTCACCTGATCGGCGACCTTTTCCGCGGGCGCGTCGAGCGCTTCCACTTTCCCGATCCTCTCTGCGACCTCGTGCATCGCGGGGCTGCCCGGCTCTCCTCCCCGCCACTCCTCGAAACGCGCGTCCGCCATCGCTTCTCCTTTCGCTTCCGACCCGGTTCCGTCCACCTGCCGTGGCCCGCTCGGCCACGTCGACCGATCCTTACCGGAAAGTTGTGAGCCGCCGCTCAGCTCACTGGTCAGCGGATGCCCTTTTCGCGAGGGAGCTCGCCGGCCGGGCTCCCCTCGCGCGATCGCGGTCGGCCGCGTCAGGCGCCGGGGCCGGTGACGGCGAGAGCGACGTAAACCGCATAGAACGCGAGCAGGAGGGCGCCCTCAGGGCGACCGAGCCCCCCTCGTGTTGCGAGGAGGGCACAGAGAGCCGCCGTCGACCCGAGCGCGGCGGGCAGGTGGACATTGCGTGTGGCGGCGTCGATCGGGAGCGGACGTACGAGCGCGATCACCCCGGCGTTGAACGCGATGAAGTGAACGACGGTACCGAGGACGTTCGCAAGCGCGACGTCGGCTCGTCCGCGCTTCGCCGGTAGGACGACGCGCGCGAGCTCTTCTGCTTCGACGCTCGCGGCAACGGCCGTGTTACCGAGCAACGTCGCCGATACGCCGGAGTGCGAGACCGCTTTCCGGAGCCCTTCTCCCAGGAGCTCGCCGCCGAGCGTGAGGACGCCGAGCCCGGCGGCCAGGAGGAGGAGCGGGCGCCTGTGGCGCATGGCGGGCTCGGCGACGAGGAGGGAGCGGCCGCTTCGGGCAAGGCCGGTTAGCGCGATCACGAACCAGAGCACGAGGAGGCCCCCGTCGAGGCGGCTCACCATGCCGTCGAGCGCGAAGAGGAACGCGGGCACTGGCGCCGCGGCAGTCCAGGCGAGCGCAGGCCACGGGAGCTCGGTTCGCATGGGCGCAACCAGCGCGCCGAGGCCGGCGACGCCCGCGGCGAGGAACGTCGTTCCGCCGAGAAACGTGCCCGCGGCCGCTCCCGGCAGGTCCTCGACGTTGACGGCGATCCCAGCGACGAGGTTTTCGAGCTCGAATCCCGAGATGACGGCCGTGACGACGAACGCGGGAAGCGCGAGCCGCGCAGCGAGCGCAAGGAGGCCGTCGAAGAACGCCTCCGCCCCGACGATGACGAGCGCGACGCCGACAACGAGCAGGGCGAACGCAGTGATCGATGACATCGCGGCGATTCTCGTCCACGGCCGCGGTCCGAGGCGGCGGACATCGGGATCCAGGTCCGCTCGGCCTCCGCGTCGGAAAAGCCCGTCCGTCAAAGAGGGTTACGAGCGCGCCGTCCGGGGGAACAATTGGTCGGAAACTCGGCTGGCGGAGGAGGGTAAATGGCAGTTGCAAGCAACCGCGTGGAGACGGCGGTCGAACGGTCCTCGGCCTACGAAGCATTCACGATCGAGGACGAGACCGGAAGGCGCATCGGCGATGCGCGCTCGGTATTCCTCGTGGATGGGCGTCCGCGGTACCTTCAGGTAGAGCTTCGAGGGCTCTTCCGACATAGGAACCGGATCGTTCCGTGGGAGCTCACGACGCTTGACGTGCCATCACGGCGAATTCGCCTCCGCTGCCGGAAGGGTGATGTCGAGAACGCGCCCGACTTCGACCCCGAGGACGGTCTCGACTCCCAGGAGCGCCAGACGCGAGCGCACTTCGGCCTCCCCGCCGAGGTGCCTGAGGAACGCGTGACAGCCGAGTCACCGGATGAGCTTGCCGACGAGGCCGCAACGCCGGAAGGGGTCGCGCCCGACGCCAGCCGGCGCGATCGAGAAAACCAGGACCGTTCGGTCGCGGAGGACCTTCGCTCGCGTACGAACACCTTGGCCGCCGCACCGGGGAGCCTTCCCCGAGAACGCACGGACGCGTTCGAAGCTGACGAAGACAAGGAGGAGATGGTGGCTTCGGAGTCGCAGGCGGTCGGACCGGTTGCAATGGCGCCCGATACCGCCGATGAACTGCATGAGGATGTGGATGAACGTTCGCGGGCTCGCGGACGTGGGGACGAGGAGGAGGATGCCTTTCGCCTCGGAGCCCGCTCGTTCGACGGCTGGCATCCAACGTTTGACGTAGCCGAGGTCGAGGACGGCTACTACGTGGCGATCGACGTCCCCGGCGTCGCGGCGGACGCGCTCGAGCTCAGGCTCGAAAGCGACGTCCTCATCGTCTCGGGCGAGCGAGGCCGCGTGCTCGAGGGCGACTTTCAGCGGCGGGAGAGCCCAACCGGCGAGTTTCGCTGCCGGTTCCAGCTGCCGGCGTACACGGATGCAGAGGCGATCACCGCCGAACTGCGAAACGGCGTCCTCGAGGTTCGGATACCGAGATCCGCGGCGCCGGAAGCACGGAGGATCGCTCTTCGCGGTTTGGAACGCTGACGGGCCCAGTTGGCGGAGATCGAGGCTAGGAGCGGAGCGTCGTAGGCAGCGATTTTGCTGCCGCGACGCGTCGGCCCGCCGAGCTCGCGCCGCGCGCGCAGGCGCCCCTCGCTCGCGGGTGGTCGGCGGGCTGACGCCTGCTAGACACTCCCGCTTACGAGCCTCGAAGATGTCGCGGCCAACGACGGCGAGGCAGGGGGAATCGTTGATGGAAGAGCAGCGCGAGCCACTGGTCCTGATCAATGCGTTCGAGGTTCCGCCCGATAAGGACGACGAGTTCATCCGCGGCTGGGAGGCGGCGCGGGATTACCTCCAGAGTCAGCCGGGATACGTCAGTACCGCGCTTCACGGTGCTCTCTCCCCGGACGCCGATTTCCGCTTCGTGAACGTCGTCCGCTGGCAATCGCGGGAGGCCTTTCAGGCGGCCGTCCAGAGTTCCGGCTTCCAAGCGGCCTCCCAGCGCCCTGGCGACGTTCCGGCCGCACCCGGCACTCTCCGAGGTCGTGCGCACCTGACTCGCCAAGACCACCACCGGTAGCCGCCGACAAGCGCGGCTCTCCTCGCAGCCTCACCGTGCTCGCGCTCGACCCAGCGGTGAGCGCCATGCGCAGCGAGAGTTCGGGGAGCTCCGGTTCGAGATCTGGCTTCGTCACCGCGCTGGTACTGTCGAGCGCCTCATGGACGTCGGGGAGCTCGCGTGACGGAGGCGGCGCCCCCGCTCACGATCGTGTTCTTTCCCGAGGGCGCCTACGGCCCGACGAACAACTGCGTCGGCATCGGAGACGTCCTTCGCCGCCGCGGTCATCGCGTCGTCTTCATCGTCGAGGAGTCGTTTGCGGGGACCCTCGCGGCGAAGGGGTTCGAGGAGGCCCACATCCGACTCGGCCCGCCGGCGGCTGAGGAGGAAGAGCCGGGTCAGTTCTGGAAGGAGTACATCCGCGAGACGGCGCCGGCCTTCCGCCGGCCGACGATCGAGCAGCTCGAGGCGTTCATCCAGCCCACCTGGCAGGCGTTGATCGACGGTTCCAAGTACGTCGATGACGAGCTCCGCCGCGTGCTCGCCGACCTGCAGCCGGAGGTCGTCGTCGAGGACAACGTCGTCGCATTCCCCGCGCTCGCAGCGTCCGAGGCGCCGTGGGTTCGGATCGTGTCCTGCAACCCCAGCGAGCTCAAGGACGCGAAGATTCCCCCCCACTTCTCCGGCTACCCGACGGGGGATCCGAGTAGATGGACCGAGTTTCGATCCGAGTACGAGCGGACGCACCGCGCGATGTGGCGCGACTTCGACGAGTTCGTCCGCGAGGCGGGAGCGCCGCCGCTTCCCGAGCTCGAATTCATCCACGAGTCGCCGTGGCTCAACCTCTACGTCTATCCGGGCGAGGCTGACTACGCGCGCGCGAGACCGCTCCCGCCGACGTGGCATCGCCTCGAGACGTGCGTCCGCGGAACGGACGACGACTGGAGCGAGCCGGACGGCTTTCGGGGCGCCGGCGAGCGACTCGTCTACGTCAGCCTCGGAAGCCTCGGGTCGGCGGACGTCGAGCTGATGCAGACGCTCGTCGAGGAGCTCTCCGTGGCGTCGCACAGGTTCGTCGTCTCGAAGGGCCCCCAGCACGAGCTCTTCGATCTGGCCGACAACATGGTCGGGGCCGAATTCCTCCCGCAGACGCGCATCCTCCCGAACGCCGACGCCGTCGTCACGCACGGGGGCAACAACACGGTCACCGAGAGCTTCTTCTTCGGGAAGCCGATGGTCGTGCTCCCGCTGTTCTGGGACCAGTACGACAACGCGCAGCGCGTGGACGAGCTCGGCTTCGGCGTGCGTCTCGCGACGTACGCCCATCGTCCCGACGACCTGCGGGACGCTCTCGAGCGCGTTCTCGCAGACGACGCGCTCGCGACTCGCATGCGGGGGATCTCCGAACGCCTCCAGTCGCTTCCGGGAACCGCTCGCGCCGCCAAGCTGATCGAGGAGTTGGGCCGGACGCGAGAGCCGGTAACGGCCGCGTCCCGGCCGCACTCACCGAACTAGCGGCGTTTGCAGGCTCCTCACGACCGGTCGGGCGGCTCGGGAGTCGAGGTTGATTCCGCGGGCCCGGTCGGCTCTTCGGCACTCGTCATCGTCGGGGAGGTCGGCTCGCCGTCGCCGTTTCGCGAGCGCCGCCGCCGGATCGCGAAGGCGCCCGCGAGCGGCGCGGCGATCCCGACCGCCACCAGCGCTTTCTTCCCGACGCCGCGCCGGCCATTGCCGTCCGAGTCGCTTTTCGAGATCAGCGCGACGGCGAGCTCGGAGAGGCCGACGAGCGTGTGCGGCAGCCAGTGCCGAACGCCGTACCTTCGGTACCCGAGCGCCCACGGCGACGCTGCGAGCAGCCCGCCGCCCGCCGCGTCGAGCGCGAGGTGCGCCTTCATCGGGAGCGCCTTGACGAGGCCGAGCTCGTAGTCGGTGAAGGCGCTGTAGGCGGTCGCCGCGGCGCCCGCGAGACGCGGCGCGAGCGCGGATCTTCGCACCTCCTTCAGGCGGAAGAGCTCGGGCGCGGCGAGGAGCGCTCCGCTCGTCGCGTAGTCGATAACTCCGTGGACCTTGGTCGGAATCACTTCTGCAACCATCGTTCCTCCTCGCGAGGTCGTGTGTACGAACCTCGCGCGTACCCGTCGAGCGAGGGATCGAACCAGGAGACCGTCGAGCCCGAGAGTGAGCGGCGATCACGAGCCTAAGACCCTAGGATGCGGCGCGGTGGCCGACGATCGTTGGTGGCGCGGCTTCGACGCCGTCGTCGTCGATGCCCTCGCCGCCGGCTCGCGGGTGCTCGACGTCGGGTGCGGCGACGGCGGGCTCGTCGACGAGCTGGTGGCCTGCGGGCTTGACGCCTTCGGGATCGACCCGGGCGCGCCGCAGCGCGAGCGCCTCATCCCGTCACGGGTCGAAGAGGTGGGCCGCATCGGCTCGTTCGACGCCGTCTGCGCCGTGATGACGCTCCACCATGCGGAGCTCGAGCCCGCGCTCCGCGCGATCTCACGTCTGCTTCGACCGGGCGGTCGCGTCTTCGTCTACGAGGTCGCGTGGGAAGCGTACGATGAGCGCGCTGCTTCCTGGCTCCGCGCGCACGATCCTTCTGAGTCCGACTACTCGGTGAGCGGTTGGCGGCTCGAACACCGCGACCTCCATACCGGCGCCGCGCTCCGCTCGAGCATCTCCGCGGCGCTCGACCTCGGAAGCGAGACAGCCCGCCCGTACCTCGCGCGCATGCTCGGCGATCGTGATCTCGAGGAAGAGGAGCAGGCGATGATCGCCGCGGCCGCGCTTCCCGCCCTCGGTCGGTGGTATCGCGCAGCCGTCCGATCATGAGGATCGTCGCGCAAGGGCGGGACGAGCACCGGCGACGACGTGCCTCCGGGTGAGGCGAGACGTAGAGGCATGTCGCTTTCTCGCGCCGAGGCACCCCTGATCGCGAGGCCGATCATGATGTCCGAGGGATGACGGAAACGCGACGAGACGTCGGCGGAAACCACCGATCTCTCTGGCTGCGGGAGGCGCTCGGCGACGAGGCTGACGAAGCGCCGCTCCGCGGGAACGCGAAGGCGGACATCTGCGTGGTCGGTGGCGGCTTCGTCGGGATGTGGACTGCGTACTGGCTGAAGCGCTGGGATCCGGCCTGCGACGTCGTCATCCTCGAGCAAGACATCTGCGGCGGCGGTGCCTCGGGCCGAAACGGCGGCTTCGTCCTCGCCTGGTGGCCGAAGTTCCCGACGCTCGAGCGGCTCCTCGGGGGTTCGGAGGCCGCCGAGATCTGCCGGGAATCGGTCGGCGCGATCGCCGAGATCGACGCCTTCGGCGAGCGCCACGACGTCGCGATGGATCTCGAGCGCGGCGGTTGGCTTTGGACGGCGCGGACGGAAGCACAGCTCGGCGCCTGGGAGGACACCGTGCGGGCAACCGAGCGCCACGCGCCCGGGACGTTTGTCCCGCTCTCGCCCCAGGAGGTCGCCGCTCGGAGCGGGTCGGCGCGGCACCTCGCGGGCGTCCTGGAGCCGTCTGCGGCCAAGATCCAGCCTGCTCGGCTCGCCCGGGGCCTGCGCCGCGTTTGCCTCGAGCAGGGAGTCACGATCTACGAGCACACCCGCGTCCGGCGCTTCACGAGATCCGCGACTCCCGTTCGCGTGACGACCGATCGGGGCGAAGTGGCGGCCGATACGCTCGTGCTCGCAACGAATGCGTGGGCGGCAGGGATACGCGAGCTCCACCGCCGCCTCGTCGTCGTCTCGAGCGACATCGTCGCGACGGCACGGGTTCCGGAACGGCTGTCCGAGATCGGGTGGACCGGCGGCGAATGCATCACGGACTCGCAGCTGATGGTCGACTACTACCGCACGAGCGCCGACGGCAGGATCGTCTTCGGGAAGGGCGGCTGGGGCATAGCCCTCGGCGGCTGGATCCCCCGGAGCTTCGACCGAAGCGCCCGCCGCGCTCGCGGCGTCGCCGCCGACCTTCACCACGCCTACCCTGAGATGCGAGACGTCGCGATCGAGTACGACTGGTGCGGGCCGATCGACCGCTCAGGCGACGGGTTGCCCCTCCTCGGCCAGCTCGGTGGTCGTGCGAACGTGCTGTACGGGGTCGGGTGGAGCGGGAACGGGGTCGGACCGTCCCTCCTCGGCGGGAAGCTCCTCGCAGCAAAGGCGCTCGGACGAGACGAAGCCTTGGCGCTCGTCTCGCTCTGGAACCGCCGAGCGGCGACGCTTCCGCCCGATCCCGTCCGCTACGTCGGCGCGCACGTCGTCCGCGAGGCCGTTCGCCGGAAGGAGCTCGCCGAGCAGGCCGGTCGGCGGCCGAACCGCCTCCTGAGCGCCCTCTCGAAGCTCGTGCCGGCGGGCCTCGAGGATCACTGAGGCGCGCGCTCGCCCGACTCGAGCGAGCGGCGAACGGCGCGGGCGGCGGTGGCGCCCGTCTCGATAGCCGTCTCGATGTACGTGGTGCCGAGGTAGTCCCCCGCGAGGTGGACGTTCCCCAACGGCTCCTCGAGCGCCGGCTGGAGAAGATGGCGGCCGGGGCGTGGGTGCGGGACGCCGAGCTCCCACCGGCGAATCCCTGCCTCACGCACGGTTCCGCGCAGGTCGGGAAACCGCTCGTACAGGTCGTCGAGGAAGCGCTGCTCCACCTCCGTGTCAGGGCGGTCCCAGAGCGCACGCGCGAGCTTCGCCGCCGCGTAGACCATAAGGCTCCCGCCGGGCTCCCGCCGACCGCCGCGACGCAGCGCGTTCGCGGTGTTGAAGAGCATGTTGAACGACGCCTTCGGCGTCGCGGCAGCGTAGACGCGGTCGTACGGCATTCGCGTCGTCTCGGTCGTCAGGAACGAGCCGACGACGTACGGCCCGTACGTGATTCGATCGAGTGCGCCGGCGACGTTCTCCGGCAGATCGGTGATCATCCGGCGCGCCGAGTACGCGGGGACGGCCACGATCGCGGCGCGGGCGGAGATCTCGTGCACGCGGCCGTCCCGCGCGAACTCGACCACGACGCCGCCGTCCGTTCGCATGACCGCTCGCACCGGGCTCTCGGTCAGAACGCGAGGGCCGAGCTCGCGAGCGAGCGCGTCCGGGAGCGTGCTCGACCCTCCGAGAATGTTCCGCGTCAGCCCCTTCGTCCGATCCCAGACGAGCTGGAAGTACCCGATCCCGTATCCCGCCGAGACCTCCTCCGGCTCTCCCGACGAGCGCCGGATCGTGGCGCGGAACATCTCGTCGACGTCCGCGGGCACGGGGCCGAGGAACTGGGAGAAGGTCGTGTCGTCTCGGTAGGCAAGGACGCGGGCGCGCCGGTCGGCCTCCGACTCTCCTCGCCGCAGGCGGGAGACGCGCCCGTACTCGGCGACCGCTACTCGCACGCGTAGCCCCGCTCGGACGAGCGCGATTCGGTCGCTTGTCGCGAGCGGGACGCGAAACGGGTACGTCTCGACTCGACCGCCCGCGACGAGCCGCCCGTTCAGCACGAGGCCGGTGAGGACGCCGGGCAGCTCTACCGACTCGACGCGCGCCGCCTGGAGGAGTCGCCCCGTCTCCGTCTCCGGGCCGCCGACCACATGGCCGCCGAAGTTGAGCCAGTACGGGTCGCGTGGTTCCGACATGAGCCGACCGCCGACTCGGTTGGTCGCCTCGAGAACCCGAAGCTCGGTGTCGCGGAGCTCCCAGGCGGCGGAGAGGCCGGCGATCCCCGCGCCGACGACGATGACGTCTACGCGCTCGGGCTCCGTCACCGCGATCCGTCCGCGTACACGTTCTGCGGCCGTCCCGCGGCGAACGCGAGGAGGTTCTCGAGCGTGAGGCGGAGCAGCTCCGCGGTCGCCTCGGGCGTGTTGAAACCGACGTGCGGCGTGAGGAGGAGGTTCGGCGCTCGAAGCAACTGGTCGTCCGCGGGGAGCGGCTCCTGCTCGAACGCATCGATCGCGGCGCCGCCGATTCGCCCTTCCGCGAGCGCGCCGACCAGGGCGTCCGTCTCGACGAGCTGCGAGCGCGCGGTGTTGACGAGAAGCGCATGCGGCTGCATAAGACCGAGCAGCCGCTCGTCGACGAGGCGCTCCGTCTCCGGTCGGTGGGCGAGATGGAGGGAGACGACGTCCGACTCGGCGAAGAGCTGCTCGAGCGTGACGAACGGAGCCCGCAGCTCCTCTTCCCGCGCGCGAGACGGCGACCGCGTCCACGCGACGACGCTCATCCCGAGGGCTCGCCCGATCTGGACTACGCGGGCGCCGATCGGCCCCGCGCCGACGACGCCCAGCCGGCGGCCTGCGAGCTCGACCCCGGCGAGCGCTCCCGGCCTCCAGCGCCCGGTCCGAACGAGGCGGTCGCCTTGGCACAGTTTTCGCGCGAGAGCGAATGCGAGGGAAAACGCGTGCTCCGCGACCGCATTCGCGCCGTAGCTCGGGACGTTGCAGACGACGACGCCGCGTCGGCCGGCCTCGTCTATGGGGACGTAGCTCCCGGCGCCGGAGCCTGCGAAGCTGACGACGCGCACCGACTCCGCGGCCGAGAGGACCCCGCGCGGGATTTCCCACATGAGCATCACGCCGTCGGCTTCGTCCAGGCGCCTCAGCCATTCGTCTCCGTCGGACGGCGGGCCGTCGAACCAAACGAGCTCGTGACCGGCTGCCTGGACGGGCGTCACGTCGAGGAGCGTCCGAGACTGCTCGTCGCCGTCCGCGCAGACGAACTTCATCGCCGCTCGTGTCGCGGTCGAGCCACGCGGCGAAGCTACTCCAAACGGGGCCGATACGTGGATACTTCGTCGGGCGCATCGATGAGGGACGATCGTTTCCCGCATCTCCTGGCTCCGCTGACGCTGCGCGGCCACCGCCTTCGCAACCGGATCGTCCTCACCGCGCACACGACGAGCTTCGGCCAGGAGGGCGTTCCGGGAGCCCGCGCTCGCGCCTACTACGAGGCGCGAGCCGCCGGCGGC
>JALZGN010000276.1 GCA_030861005.1 Actinomycetota bacterium | reverse complement strand
GGGCACGGCCGGTGCTCGTCCCGACGGCGCGGACACGGCGCGCGGAGATCGAGGCCGCGCCCGAGGTCGCCCCCGATCTTGCGAGTGCCGTCGACCTGCTGCTCGGGGCGGCTCGATGAGCCACGTGCTCCTCGTCCGACTCGACAGCGCAGGCGACGTCCTGCTCATGGGCCCGGCCGTCCGCGCCGTCGCCCCTCGGAACCGCGTCACGTTCCTCTGCGGGCGCCGCGGCCGGGCCGCCGCCGAGCTCCTACCCGGGATCGATGCGATCGTCGAGCACACGGCCCCGTGGATCGATCCGGAGCCGGACGCGCTGGACCCGGAGTCGACGCTCGCGCTCGTCGCCGAGCTCGCCGCGCTCGCGCTCGATCAGGCGATCGTCTTCACCTCGTTTCACCAAAGCGCGCTTCCGACCGCGCTTCTCCTGCGGCTGGCCGGCGTGCCGACCGTCGCCGCTTACAGCGAGGAATACCCGGGGTCGCTCCTCGACCTTCGCCTCCGCGACTCCGGCGACATCCACGAGGTCGAGCGGGCGCTCTCGCTCGCCGAGGCGCTTGGCCATCGCCCTCCTCCTCGGGACGACCTTCGGCTTCGCGTCGAGCGGCCGGGCGGCGCGCCGCCGGCCGAGCCGCCGTACGTGGTCGTCCACCCGGGGACGTCGGTCCCGGCGCGCGCGTGGCCGCATGCCCGGCACGCGGAGCTGGTCGAGGTCCTCGCGATCGCGGGCCGACGCGTCGTCGTCACGGGCGCTCCCCACGAGCGCGAGCTCACCCGCTTCGTGGCGGGGGAGCGCCGCCCCGGGGTCGTCGACCTGGGCGGGCGAACGAGCTTCGCCGAGCTCGCGGACGTCCTCGCCGGGGCCGATGCCGTCGTCGTCGGGAACACGGGGCCGGCGCATCTTGCCGCCGCGGTCGGCACGCCCGTCGTTTCGCTCTTCGCGCCGACCGTGCCGGCCGCCCGGTGGGCCCCGTGGGGCGTTCCCGCCGTCCTCCTCGGCGACCAGGAGGCGCCGTGCGCCGGGTCGCGCGCGCTCGTCTGCCCCGTCGAGGGACACCCCTGCCTCGCGTCCGTGCAGGTCTCCGACGTCGTCTCCGCGCTCGCTGCGGTATCTCGTGGGGTAGCGGCAGGGCGGGAGGCGGAGACGTGGGACGATCCCGCCGTGGGGGCGCCGCGATGAGGGTCGCCATGGTCTCCGAGCACGCGAGCCCGCTCGCCGTCCTCGGCGGCGTCGACTCCGGGGGCCAGAACGTGCACGTCGCGTGCCTCTCGACGGAGCTCGCCCGGCGAGGGATCGAGCTGACCGTCTACACCCGACGCGACGACGCCTCCGCCCCGGAGCGGGTCGAGCTCGCGCCCGGCGTCACCGTCGTCCACGTCGCCGCCGGGCCCGCCGAGGGAGTGGCGAAGGACCGCCTCCTCCCCTACATGCGGCGTTTCGCGAAGACGCTCGCACGCGAGTGGCGGAACGAGCCGCCCGATCTCGTGCACGCCCACTTCTGGATGTCCGGCAAGGCATCCCTCGACGCGGCCGCGCCGCTCGCGATCCCCGTCGTCCAGACGTTCCACGCGCTCGGCATCGTCAAGCGTCGACACCAGGGGGCGCTCGACACGAGCCCGCCTGGCCGCGTCGCCGCGGAGGAGGTGATCGCCCGCCGGGTCGACCAGATCGTCGCCACCTCGACGGACGAGGTCTTCGAGCTCCTTCGCATGGGGGCCGACCTCCGCCGGGTCAAGGTGATCCCGTGCGGGGTCGACCTCCAGCACTTTCGTCCCGACGGCCGGGCCGAGCGGCGGAAGCGCGGTCGCTTCCGGATCGTCGTCGTCAGCCGGCTCGTGCAGCGGAAGGGAGTCGGGAACGTGATCTCGGCCCTCGCGGCGCTGCCCGACGCGGAGCTCATCATCGCCGGCGGTCCCGAGCAGGAGGCGCTCGGGAGCGACCCCGAATTCCGCCGGCTCGCCGCCCTCGCCCACGAGCTCGACGTCGCCGAGCGCGTCGACTTCCGCGGCCGGGTCGACCGCGCCGCGCTCCCTCCGCTCCTTCGCTCCGCCGACGTCGTCGCCTGCGTGCCCTGGTACGAGCCGTTCGGGATCGTCCCGGTCGAGGCGATGGCCTGCGGGGTTCCCGTGGTCGCCTCCGCCGTCGGCGGCCACCTCGACACCGTCGTGGACGGCGTCACCGGGATGCACGTTCCCCCCCGGAGCCCCGAGCGCCTCGCCGAGGTCCTCCGCACGCTCCTCGGCGACCCCGAGCTTCGGGCGCGTCTCGGCGCGGCCGGCGCCGAGCGTGCGCGCTCGCGCTACAGCTGGGGCCTCGTAGCGGAGACGACCCTCGAGGTGTACAACGCCCTCGCTCAGCGGCGCCGGGCGCAGCGACCTGCCGCTCCGGTCGCGAACGGCGAGAGTCGCGCGCTCGACGGCCGCGGCCACCTGGCGGCACTCACGCGAACGCTCGCGGCGCTCGAGGGCGAGGTCGACCGGATCGAGGGGTGGGGCCGGCGGCTCGCGCGCGTTCTCGTCGGCGGCGGCCGGCTCCTCGCGGCCGGGAACGGCGGCAGCGCCGCCCAGGCGCAACACCTGACGGCCGAGCTCGTCGGCCGGTACTGCGACGACCGCACGCCGCTCAGCGCGCTCGCCCTCCACTCGGACACGTCGAGCCTCACGGCGATCGCGAACGACTACGGCTCGGAGGAAGCGTTCGCGCGCCAGGTCCGGGCCCATGGGCGTCCCGGCGACGTCCTGTTCGTCCTCACCACGTCGGGTCGAAGCGCGAATGTGCTCGCGGCGGTCGAGGCGGCGCTCGACGGCGGTCTCACCGTTTGGGCGCTCACGGGGTCGGGCCCGAACCCGGTCGCCGAGCGCGCCCACGACGCCATCTGCATCGACGCGGAGACGACCGGAACGGTGCAGGAGGCACACCTGATCGCGATCCACCTTCTCGCCGCCGCCGTCGACGCCGAAGTGGGCGTCTCGGCGGTCGGGGGTGGCGACGTGCTCGACGAGATGCTTCGTTTTGGCCTCCGCTGACCTCGGCACCGTTCTCGTCACCGGCGGCGCGTCCGGGCTCGGCGCCGCGGTGGTGAGAGCCCTGGAAGCGGGCGGCGGGACGGCGGTCGTTCTCGACCGCGTTTCGCCTTCCGGGGTGGGCGACCACGAGGTCGTCGACCTCGCCGACCGGCGCGCCGCCGAGGACGCCGTTCGCCGCGTCGCCGAGCGTCACGGCGGCCTCGACGCCGTGGTCGCCGCCGCCGGGACCGACTGCTGCGGCAAGCTCGTGGACGTCCCTGCCGAAGCCTGGGAGCGCGTCGTCCTCGTCAACCTCCTTGGCACCGCCGCCGTCGTCCGCGCCGCGCTTCCGTACCTCGAGGCCTCGCAGGGCAAGGTCGTGACGGTGGCCTCGACGCTCGGCCTGCGCGCGCTCTCGGACGCGACCGCCTACTGCGCGAGCAAGTTCGGCGTCGTCGGTTTCACCCGCGCGCTCTCGGCCGAGACGGCCGGGCGCGTCGGGGTGACGCTCCTCATCCCCGGCGGCATGCAGACCGCCTTCTTCGACGGTCGCCCCGAGCAGTACAAGCCGTCGCCCGATGCCCGGCTCAACCGACCGGACGATGTCGCCGAGGCGGTCGTCTTCGCCCTTCGCCAGCCGCTCGGCTGCGAGGTGCGCGAGCTCCTCGTCGCGCCGTCGACCGAGACGTCGTGGCCGTGACCCCGACGCAGCTCGTCTCTCCCCCTCTCCCGCGCGAGCTCCAGGTGGAAGTGACGGGCGCCTGCAACCTCCGCTGCCGGATGTGCCTCGTGAGCTACCGCCCCGCGCTCGGGAAGACCAGCGGCAGTATGGACCTGGAGACGTTCGCGCGGATCGTCGACGAGCTCCCGGAGCTTCGCCGGGTGACGATGCAAGGACTGGGCGAGCCGCTTCTCGCGCCGGACTTCTTCCCGATGCTCGAGCACCTCGCCGCCCGCGGCGTCGCGATGGGCTTCAACACGAACGGAACGCTCCTGACGCGTGAGCGGGCGGAGCGACTCGTCGAGCTCGGCGTCGACTGGCTCCACGTCTCGCTCGACGGTGCCACGGCGTCGACGTACGAGGACATCCGCCACCGTTCGCAGTTCGAGCTCGTCCGCCGAAACGTGGCCGGCCTCGTCGAGGTGATGCGGGAGCGCGGCGCAGAGAAGCCGAAGCTCGAGCTCGTCTTCGTCGCCATGCGACGAAACGTGCACGAGCTCCCCGACCTCGTTCGACTCGCGCGAGAGCTCGGGGTGCCGACGGTATGGGTGCAGAACCTCTCCCACTCGTTCAGCGACACCGACCCCGCGGGCGACTACCGGGAGATCCGTGACTACGCCGCGGAAGAGGCGCTCTGGGCGGACCGAAACGAGGACGCCGAGCGGATCTTCGCCGAGGCGCGCGAGCTCGCCGAGGACCTCGACGTCGACCTCCGGCTCCCGCGCCTCGAGGAGCGCGACGACCGTCGGAAAGCGGGAACGCCGGGTTGCGGCTGGCCGTTCGGCTCCTCCTACGTGACGCACGACGGCAAGGTGCAGCCGTGCTGCGCGGTCATGGGCGCCGATCGTGCCGTGCTCGGCGATGCGCGTGCGGACGGCTTCGCCGCCGTCTGGGCGAGCGACGCCTACCGCGACTTCCGGGCGCGCCTGCTCACGGACGACCCCCCGGCCGTGTGCGCCGGCTGTTCGCTCTACCGCCACGTCTTCTAGCCGTTCCGCTGCCGCCCGGCGAGGGATCCGCGTGCTGGTCGTGGCGTCCTCACGCCTCGCGCGGCTCCCAGCGGAACAGCCGAAGCGCGAGCACGACGCCCGCCGCGCCCCATCCGGCGAGGACGAGCGCGTCGCCCGGCGCGCCGGCCGGGCCCTCACCCGCGACGTACGCGTCGCGGACGAGGCGCAGGAGGTAGGTGAGCGGCGTCACCTCGGCGAGCGCGCGGAGGAACGCCGGCATCGACTCGACCGAGAAGAACACGCCCGAGACGAACGCCATCGGAAGGTAGATCGCGTTCACGACCGCGGAGGAGCCTTCCGCGCTCCGAACGGCGCCGGCGATCGCGAGGCCGAGGGCGGCGAAGGCGACGGCCCCGAGGAGAAGGACGACGACGAGCGCGGCGGGCGCCGCAGGCCAGGCCGCGTCGAGCACGAACCGCCCGACGAGGAGCTGTGCTCCCGCCTGGAGGGCGATCACGACGAGGATCGAGGCGATCGCCGCCGCCAGATAGATCCCGGTCGGGAGCGGCGTGCCGCGCACTCGCTTGAGGACGCCCGACTCGCGGCGGATGACGAGCGTGATCGCGAGGCTCGCGAACGCGGTCCCGACAACCCCGTACCCGAGGAGGCCGGCGACGAGGTAGGTCGAGCCCCGGACGCCGTCGATCTCCTCGTCGCCGTAGGCGGAGCCGAGGAGCAGCAGGAACAGGATCGGGAGGAGGAAGGTGAAGAACGCGGCCTCGCGGCTTCGCCAGAAGAGTCGCTGCTCGGCCTGGAGCTGACGAAGGAAAAGGCGCGTCACGGCGCCTCGCGCGTGATTTCCAGGTAGACGTCCTCGAGCGTCCTCCGCTGCACCTCGAGGCCCTCGAGCTCGATTCCGTCCGCGAGCGCCTCCGCGGTCAGCTGGTGGAGGACGCGAGTCGGCTCGTCCGTGTCGATCACGACCTCGTGGCCGTTCCGCCGAAACCGGATCTCGACCATCGCGTGCCCCGCGAGGAGCTCCTGCGGCGACCCGGTCGCCACGATCCGTCCCGCTCGCAGGATCGCCAGGCGGTCGGCGAGCGCCTGCGCCTCCTCGAGGTAATGCGTCGTCAGGAGGATCGTCTTCCCGAGTTCGCGCAGGCTCCGGATCGTGTCCCAGGCCTGCCGGCGAGCGGCTGGGTCGAAGCCCGTCGTCGGCTCGTCGAGGAAGACGAGCTCGGGGTCGCCGACAAGCGCGAGTCCGAGGTCGAGTCGGCGGAGCTGGCCCCCCGAGAGCGTTCGGATCCGCGCCCCGCGCGCCTCGTCGAGGCCGACGAGCCGGACGACCTCGTCGGGGTCGCGTGCCGCGGGGTAGTAGCCGGCGAAGAGCTCGAGGATCTCGGCGACGGTGAGCGCCGGGTAGACGGCCGACGACTGGAGGACGATGCCGATCCGGGAGCGGAACTCGGCATCGGCGCGCTCGGGATCTGTGCCGAGAACCCGGACGTCGCCCGAGTCGCGGCGCCGGTAGCCCTCGAGGATCTCGACCGTCGTCGTCTTGCCGGCGCCGTTGGGGCCGAGGAGCGCGAACACCTCGCCCCGGGCGACGCTCAGGTCGAGGCCGTGCAGGACCTCGCGGCCCGCGTAGCCCTTCCGCAGGTCGTGCACCTCGATCGCGCTCACAGCCGCTCGCGAGGATAGAGGCCGGATGCCCGGCTGCTCGCGCGTGGAGCCTCTGTCTAAGTTATGTACAATAACAGCGTGGCGGCGTCGGGACT
>JALZGN010000264.1 GCA_030861005.1 Actinomycetota bacterium | reverse complement strand
GCGCGCCGCCGAGGCCGCTGCGAGCGCGCGCCCGGATCCGGCGTTTCCGGGCCTCCCCGCGCCGGCGAACGTGCCTGAGGTCGAGGGCTTCGACGCGGAGACGGCGGAGCTCACCCCCGACGAGCAGGCGCGGCGCGCGTGGGCCGCGATCGAGGCGGCCCCGCGGCACCGCCTCTACGGCTACTTCACGAGCGGGCGAATCGAGCTGGCGGTGGCGTCGTCGACCGGCGTCTCGGTCGCGCAGGCGATGACCGACGCCACCGTCGTCGCGCTCGCCGCCGGCGATGGCGAATCCGGGTACGCCGACGCGACGTCGTGGCAGGCGGGAGCACTCGACCCGGGAGCGGTCGGGCAAGCAGCGGCCGAGCGCGCCGAGCAGACTCGCGGCGCCGGCGATCTCGAGCCCGGGACCTACCGGGCCGTGCTCGAGCCGTACGCGTTCGGGGAGCTCGTCTGGTACTTCGGGTTGAGCTCGCTCGGCGGATTAGCGCTCCTCGAGGGACGGAGCTACCTGGCCGGGCGGGTCGGAGAGCGCATCTTCCACCCCGCCTTCACGCTCCTCGACGACGCTCGCGATCCACGCGGCCTTCCGAAGGCGTTCGACTTCGAGGGCGTGCCGAAGCGACGCGTCAGTCTCGTCGAGGGTGGGGTAGCGCGCGGGGTCGTGTGGGACCGGCGGACGGCCCGACGAGCCGGCAGCGAGTCGACGGGCCACGCGCTCGCGGCGCCGTCCCAGTCCTACGGACCGCTCCCGTTTAACCTCGTGGTCCCCGGGGGCGACGCGACGGTGGACGACCTCGTCGAGCGCGTCGGCGACGGCATCTACGTGACCCGGCTCCACTACGTGAACCTCGTCGACGCCCGTGAGGGAGTCTTGACGGGGATGACGCGCGACGGGACGTTTCGGATCGAGGGCGGCCGCGTGACGACGCCGATCGTCAACCTCCGGTTCACGACCTCGTTCCCGGAGCTGGCGGCGCGGCTCCTCGGCCTCGCGCGCGAGCCCCGGCTCGTCAATCAGAGCGATTTCTACGGCGAGCGGTACCCGTACGGGACGTTGGTTCCCGCCGTCGCGACCGAGGCGTTCACGGTGACGGGGACGGGGTCGGCGCCGGGAGTCTAGGTAGAGCTCGAGCTAACGAGCACGAATAGGAAGAGACGCCGGAACGCGGGTTACCCGAGCAGGTAGAAGAGCGCGATCGAGTTGGCCGTAAAGATGAGCGCGACGACGACCGTCAGCCGGGTCAGGTTCCGCTCCACGATGTGCTGACCGCCCTGCGACGCGGGCGTGAACCCGAGGCCGCCGAACCCGGTATCCCGGCCCGAGTGCATGAGGACGAGCGTGACGAGAAAGATCGCGACGAGAACCTGCAGCGCGGCGAGAACGGCAAGCACGAAGCCAGGATAGCGGCCGCTCAGGGACAGGACGGCGCGGCGGCGTAGATCGCATCCACGAGCTCCGAGGCGATCCTGTCTTTCGTGAGGTAGCCCGCGCCGCCGGCGGCGCGGGCCTCGGCGACGTCGGCGGGCGAGTTCGAACCGGTAAGGAAGAGGACGCACGTCCCCGGAACCGCATCTCGAATTCGCCGCGCCGCCTCGAACCCGTCCATCACCGGCATCGAGATGTCCATGAGGATGACGTCTGGCTTCACCTCAGCCGCGAGCCGGGCCGCCTCTTCGCCGTTCGCCGCTCGCCCGACGACGTCGATCGAGCGCTCGGTGCTGAGAAACGCACGAACGCTCTCAGCGAAGAGATCGTGGTCGTCGGCAATGACGACGGTGAGAGGACCCCGTTCTCCCACTGTTGGAGAAGTTTATCAACGCTTGCGAAGAAAGATTCAACTTTCCGAGCGCACTATCGCGGCGACCGCCGGATCGCCAGCCCGCTCTCGACACCCACATGCTCCACCTGAAGCGTCGTGTGGTCGATCCGGAACCGGGCGGCGAGTACCCGCTCGAGCTCGAGGCGGATCCGGTGGCAGTCCGCGTGCGGCTCCACGAGCACGTGCGCCGCGAGGGCGGGGAACCCGCTCGTGACCGTCCAGACGTGGAGGTCGTGGACGTCGACGACGCCCGGGTGTGCCGCGAGCGCGGCGCCCACCTCGCGCGGCAGCGCCGACGCCGGCGCACCTTCGAGGAAGATCCGGCCGGACTCCCGAAGCAGCGACCACGCGCCCGCGAGCGCGAGAGCGGCGACGAGGAGCGACGCGACCGCGTCGAAGCGGTCCCAGCCCGTCGCGAGGATGAGAAGGGCGGCGAGCGCCGTCCCGGCGAACGCCGCGGCGTCCGTCGCGACATGGAGATACACGCCGCGGATGTTGAGACTCTCCCGTTCGGCGCGCGTGAGCAGGGCGACGACGACGAGGTTGACCGCGATCCCGGCGAGCGCGACGGGAAGGACGAGTGCCGCCTCGACGTCAGGCGGATCGATCAGCCGCCGGATCGCCGCGTAGACGATCCAGACCGCGATCAGCGCGAGCGCGAGCCCGTTTGCCTGGGCGGCGAGGATCTCGGCGCGGGCGAACCCGAACGTCCACCGTCCGCGAGCTGGGCGCGAAGCGACGACCGCCGCGAAGAGCGCGATCCCGAGGGCGGCGGCGTCGGTCAGCATGTGCCCCGCGTCGGCGAGGAGCGCGAGCGAGCGCGCCGCGATGCCGACGGCGACCTCGGCCGCCATGAACACGATGAGCAAGAGGAACGCGAAGGCGAGGAGGCGCCGGTTCGTCTCGGCGGCCGCACTGAGATCGGCGTGCGGGTGGGCGTGCGCGCTCACGGTCCTATTGTCACCGCGACACCCGGACGCGCTCGAGGATCTCGACGACGCGGGTCGCCTCTCGCCGGATGTCGTAGACGGTCGCCGCCTCGCGCGCAGCGAGGTTGGGAGAGGGGAGCGCCGCTGCCGCACGCATGCCCTCCTCGATCGCCTCGACGCTCGTCGGGTCAACGAGCACGCCGGCCTCGGACGTCACGAACTCCGGCGGCCCACCGACGGCGGTGGCGACGACCGACCGCTCGCTCGCCATCGCCTCGAGGATCGCATGGCCGAACGGCTCAACGAGGCTGGGTTGGCAGATGACGTCGCTGGCGGCGATCCAGTCCGCGACGACGGCGTTCGGCACCCGGCCGACGAGCCGTACGCGCGGCCGCCCAGCGAGCGCCGCCCGTTCGGGCCCGTCGCCGACGAACGCAAGGCTGCCGTCGCCGAGGCGCGTGAACGCGTCGGCGAGACGGCGGACGTTCTTGCGCTCGTCGAGAGCGCCGATGCAGAGGAAGCGCGGCGGCTCCCCCTCCCAGCCGACGCGGCGCCGCGCTTCCTCCGCGTCCCGTCCGCGGAAGCGCTCGAGGTCGATCCCGTCGGACACGACGTCGACGCGGACGCCGGGGAAGCGCTCTACGAGACCGCGGCGGATGAATTGCGAGGTCGCGATCACCGCGTCCGCGCGCGCGAGAACGACGCGGGTCGCCGCGCGAAAGCCGGGAAGCTCGCCGACGTTCCGCACGTCGCGCCCGAGCGCGGTGACGACGAGCGGCCGGCGGACGGCCGCCGCCGCGAGGGCCGCGGCGCCGCCGGCCGGAAAGAGGTACTGAGCGTAGACGACGTCGGGGCGAGGAGGTCGTGCGCGGGAGAGGGCGCGCGCGGCGAGCGCGAGCTGCTTCCCGACCGATCCGGCGCGCCGATCGACGACCGCCCGCGCGACGTCGTGCCCTTGGCGCTCGATCTCATCCGCCATCCCCTTGACGAACGTCCCGAAATCCGGGTCGGCGACACCGGGATACATCGAGGAGACGAGCAGTATCCTCACCCCGCGGATTCTCGCGCCGCGGGCCCTGCGCAGGCGCCCTTCGGTTCGCCTTACGCGGCGCTTCGCCAGCGGCGCGCCTCGCGGTCGAGGCGATCCTCGGCCCGCGCGCGCGTGATGATCTCGTCCGAGGGCCCGTAGCGAGCGCGAGCGCGCGCCGTCCGGGCCTCGGCCCAGAGCTCCTCGATCCGGCGGCTGAGCCGGCCTGCTTCCGCCGACCTCCCCGCGTCGTGACTCTCTGCGAGCTCCTCCCACAGCTCGGCCCGCCGCTCGGAGGCGAGCTCGAGCTCTTTACGAATGTCTCTGAGCGTTCTCACGCCGATTGAAACGACGACCGTCGGCCGCCCATTCCGAAACGAGAGCCGGAGGCGGGACTCGAACCCGCGGCCCCACGCTTACAAGGCGTGCGCTCTACCAGCTGAGCTACTCCGGCGCGCCGCCGAGATCGTACCGCCGGCTTACGAGAGGACCTGGCGGGACTGCTGGTGCGTCAGGACCTTCCGCTTCACGCGCTGGAGCGCGTTGTCGATCGTCTTCGTGTCGCAGCCGAGCTCGTCGGCCATCTGCTCGTACGAGAGGCCTTCCATGTAGAGGCGGAGGGCGTCGGCCTCGAGGCGCGAGAGCCCCGTCCCGAGCGTGAAGACGAGGGTCTGCAGCTCTTCCGTCGAGATGACGCAGATCGCCGGGTCGTCGACGCCCGGGCCCGGAATGGCGTCGCCGAGCGTCCAATCGCCGTCATCATGACCGGCGGGCGCCTGGCTGAACGAGACGTACGCGTTCAGCGGTTGATGCTTGAAGCGAGTCGCCGCCTTGATCGCCGTGATGATCTGCCGCGTGATGCAGAGCTCGGCGAAGCTTCGAAACGACGCCTCCTTGTCGGAGCGAAAGTCCCGCACCGCCTTGTAGAGCCCGATCAGGCCCTCCTGGATCAGGTCGTCGGACTCACCGCCGGCAAGGAAGTACGAGCTCGCCTTGAGCCGGACGAAGCCGGTGTAGCGACGGATCAGGGCGTCGAGCGCAGCGCCGTCGCCGTTTCGCGCGCGGATGACGAGGCGAACGTCGTCGGCTTCGCGCCGGAGGCGGTCGGGAGCGCGGTCGGGAACACGTACGGCGGCGGGCTGCGGACGGGCCATCCGCTTTTCCTCCTCTACGTGGGGGGAGAGGGCGGCCCGGCCAAGCGGCAACCCTAACCCTGAGGTTCAAGGTCACTTACGGTACCAACGGCCTGTGGAGAATTCAACCCCCGCGTCGAAGCCGCTCGAGCCGCTCGCGCGTCGCCGGGTCGAGGGCGTCCTCGACACGAGAGCCCGATCGCGGCGCCGTTCCGAGCCGCGGGGCAGCGAGCTTCCGCGCGAGCTCCTTCGACGCGACCTTCATCACCTCCTGCCCCGCCGTCTGCCGGATTGCGCGGTCGGACGAGACGAGGACGACGGACTCGTGGCCGCGGCGATTGGCGGCGAGGCGCTCGAGCACGTGATCGGCCGGTCGCGCGTAGCGCACCTCGAGCGGGCCGCGGCGGACGTCGTCGCCGGCGCCGTCGAAGACGACGACGCCGCGCGCCCCCCGGATCGCGAGGAAGCTCGCGAGACGGTCGACGAGCTCCTCGGCGCTCCGGAACTCGCCGGCGTGCAGGAGGTTGTAGCCGTCGAAGAGGTAGAGCATCGCTAGTCGATCTCTAACCGTGCCGCTGCCGCGCCGCCTCGAAGAGCGCGATACCGGCGGCGACGCTCACGTTCAACGATTCGACCCGCCCGCCGAGCGGGACCGAGAACGCGTCGTCGCAGGCCCGCCGAACGCTGGGTCGGATGCCCCGCCCTTCCGACCCGAAGACGAGAAGCGTGCCGGTCGTCGCGAAGTCCACGTCCCAGACCCGCCTCGCGGCGCCGCCGTCCGCGGCCCACGCCCAGAGGTCGCCGCGCTTGACCTCGTTCAGGTAGCGCGCGAGGTTCACCACGACGCCGACGGCGAGGTGCTCGACGGCGCCGGCGGACGCGCGGCAAACCGCCGCGGTGACGCGAGCCGAGCTGTGCTCCGGGACGACGACCGCCGTCGCGCCCGCGCCCTCGGCGCTTCGGCACACGGCGCCCAGGTTGCGCGGGTCGGTCACCTGGTCGAGGCACGCGATGAGCGGACGCTCGCCCGCGGCCGCCTCGTAGGCGTCGGCGTAGCGGTAGGGCTCGCAGAACGCGACGACGCCCTGGTGGTCTCGTGTTCCCGCCTCCGCGCTCAGGGCCGACTCGGCCCGGACCTGAACCCGAACGCCGCGGATCTCCCGAAGCCACGGCTCCGCGGCAAGCGCGCGCTCCGTAACGATGAGCTCGAGCAAGGCACGCCGCTCCGCGCGCGCGACCTCGCGGACGGGCCGCCGCCCGTACACGAGCTCGCGCGTCACTTCCGCACGAGCTCGAACCCGTCCACCACGTCGCGGATCTCCCACCCGGAGCGCTCGATCTCCGCGCGCAGCCGATCCGCCTCGGAAAACTCTCGCTCCCGACGCGCGCGAAGGCGACGCTCGGCGAGCTCGCGGATATCCGCGGGCGCGCGCGGCTGAGTCGTGAGCGAATCGAGCCCGAAGACCCCGAGGCCCCACGAGAGCGAGGCCGGCTTCCCGCTCGCCCGCCACTCGTGGAGGAGCGCGAGCGCCTCGGCCGTGTTGAAGTCGTCGTCCAGGATCTCCGCGAGCCGCTCCCGCTCGATCGTCTCCGACTCGTACTCGAGCCCGACGAAGTGGTTTCGAAACGTCTGCGCCTGTGCTCGTGCCTGCTCCATCGCGTCGTCCGAGTACTCCACTGGGCTTCGGTAGTGGGCGCCGAGGAACAGGAGGAGGATCGCCTCGCGCCCCCAGCGGTCGAGCGCGTCGCGGAGCGTCACGATGTTCCCGACCGATTTCGCCATCTTCTCCGCCGCAAGCTCGAGCATCCCGTTGTGCACCCAGAGGCGGGCGAAGGCACGGCCCGCGCCGCGCGATTGTGCGAGCTCGTTCTCGTGGTGGGGAAAGCGGAGGTCGAGCCCGCCCCCGTGGAGCTCGAACGACCCGCCGAGGTGCTTCTCCGCCATCGCCGAGCACTCGATGTGCCAGCCCGGCCGACCGTCCCCCCAGGGCGAGTCCCAGGACGTGTCCTCGTGCGGCTTCGTCGCCTTCCAGACCGCAAAGTCCCGGGGATCCTCCTTTAGGTCGCTCGGCTCCTGAGCGACCATGTCCTCGAGGTTCGCTCCGGAGAGGGCGCCGTACTCCGGGAAGCGCGCGACGCGGAAGTAGACGTCGCCGCCCGACTCGTAGGCGAGCCCGCGTCCGACGAGCTCCTCGATCAGCGAGACGATCTCCGGGATCGTCTCGCTCGCGAGCGGTTCGACGTCGGGACGGCCGAGCCCGAGGTCGTCGGTATCCTCGACGTACCACCGCGTCGCCCTCTCGGCGAGGTCGGCGCTCGGGATGCCCGCCACGCGAGCCGCGTCGTAGATCTTGTCGTTGATGTCGGTGACGTTCTCGACGAGCGTCACCGCGTAGCCCGACTCTTCGAGCCAGCGCTTCAACCAGAGGAAGATGACATACGGCCGCGCGTTCCCGACGTGGATCCGCTGGTAGACGGTTGGCCCGCAGACGTACATCCCAATCGGGCCGGGCGGCGGCGGGAGTTCCTCCTTGGCACGTGAAAGAGAGTCGGAGAGCAACACGGGGGAGTGGCCTGGGTTATAGCGATCATCCCGACGAGCGACGGGCGCACGCTCATGCTCCCGGGATGGCGGCGAGGGCGACTTCGACGCGCCGGAGCGCCTCGGCGCGCGGCAACGCGACGAGCACGGTCCAAAGCTCGGGCCCGCGCTCGGCTCCCGTGAGCGCGACGCGAAGCGACCGGAGGTTGACGCCGGCGTCGCGAAGCTCCCCGACGAGCGCCCGCGCACCGGCGGGATCGAGGTCTTCGTCCCCGTCCGTCCGGAGGTCGCGGAAACGCTCGAGCGTCTCTTGTGAGGACGCGGCGGCGGCGCCGGGCGCAGGCGGGACGAGGACCGAGGCGGCGATCTCCCGCGCCTCGACGAGCGTGCGCGCCCCGCGC
>JALZGN010000213.1 GCA_030861005.1 Actinomycetota bacterium | reverse complement strand
GGACGCTGCGATACTTCCCGCCGATGGCGGACGGACAGCCGCGCATGGTTTTCCTCGGCTTCGGGAAGTTCGTCCGCTCCGACAAGATCTACGCCCTCGAGCCGATCCGTGGCGAGGAGCGGGGCGGCGGGAAGCGTACGCGCGTTTGGGTGGAAGGGATCGCGGAGGCCATCGTTGCCTCGCGGACCGAGCGCTCGATCCTGCTCGAGATGGGCGAGCGGGACGCGCTTGCGACGCCCATCGTCGACGAGGCGATTGCGCTTGCGAGGCGGATCGTCGAGGACGCCGAGCGCGGGCGCGTCGACCTCGGCGACCTCGGGCGACGCGCTCGTCGGCTGCTCGAGTCGACCGCTCGCCCGACCGAGGCAGACCGCCTCTTCTGACCGAGTGCTGACGCGTGACTTCTTCGCACGGAGCGTGCACGACGTCGCTCCCGACGTCCTCGGCTGCACCCTCCTCGTCGACGCTGTGGGCGGGAGGATCGTCGAGGTCGAGGCGTACGACCGCGAGGACCCGGCGAGCCACGGCTATGCCGGGGAGACGGCGCGCAACCGCTCGATGTTCGGCCCGCCCGGGCACGCGTACGTCTATCGCTCCTACGGCATCCACTGGTGCTTGAACCTCGTCTGCGCCGAGCCGGGCCGTGCCGAGGCCGTCCTCGTGCGCGCGCTCGAGCCCACGCACGGCCTCGAGCGGATGCGCGAGCGGCGCGGCGTCGACGACCCGCGCCTCCTCTGCTCGGGCCCCGGTCGTCTCTGCCAGGCTCTCGGCGTGACAGGTGAGCACGACGGCCTCGCGCTGGACGAGCCGCCGTTCGCGCTCCATGTGCCCGCGCATGCGGTCGAGGTCGTCCGGGGCCCCCGGGTGGGGATCACGCGCGCGGTCGACGTGCCGTGGCGCTACGCGGAGGCGGGCTCGCCCTTCGTCAGCCGCGGCGGCCTACGCGCAGCTTGACCAACCTGTTCGGCGCCGCGGCGAGACCTCCCCGCGGAGACTGGGCGAGGACGATCCGCGCGTTCCCGTCCGCGAGCGACTCGACGATCGGGATGAGACGGCGCCGGGCGAGGAGCGCCTGCGCCCGCGCGAGGGGCAACCCGACGAGGCGCGGAACGATGCCGTCGATCGCCTTCGTCGTCACGAGGCGGACGGTGTCCCAGGAGGAGAGCGTCCCGGACCTCGGATACTGGTCGACGACGATCCCGACGCGCTCTCCGGGCTCGGCCGGCCGGCTCACCACCTCGGCGGCGAGCGGCTGGCGGGCGAGTCGCTCCTCGGCCTCGGCGACGGTGGCGCCGATCACCCGTGGCACGTCGACCTCGTTCGGCTTGCAGCTCGCCTGCTTCTCCGGTTCGAAGCCGGACGCATAGAGAAGCTCGTGCGCGTCGCGGCAGTTCCCGTTGTCGCGAAGCCACTCGCCGTTTCGGCGAACGACGCTCACCGGGTCGGCGGAGCGGTACTCGGGCGCGGGGAAGTACTCGGGGGGCTCGTCCAGGTAGCGGAGCGCCTCCAGCGCGAACGTCTTCCAGATGAGGGCCGGGTACGTTCCGCCGGCGACCGGGGCGCCGTGGAACTCAGTCAGCATCGGGACGAGCTTGTTCGGGTATCCGACCCAGACCGCGACCGCGAGCTGCGGCGTGTACCCGACGAACCAGGCGTCGCCGTAGTTCTCGGTCGTCCCGGTCTTGCCGGCGGCGGGCCGGTCGGCGAGCGCGGCCCGCTCCCCCGTTCCCTCCTCGACGACGTTCTCGAGGATCGCGTTCATCGTCGCGGCGTCGTTCGGATCGAGGATCTGCTCCTCCACGGGGGCGTTCCTCTCCACCCGGTCGCCGTCGACGACCCTGACGACGGCGCGCGGCCGGTTGCCGAGCACCTCGCCGTCGACCCTCGCACCTCCGTTTGCGAAGGTCGAAAACGCCCTCGCCATCTCGAGCGGGTTGACCGCCTCGGCGCCGAGGCCGATCGCGAAGTAGTCGTCGAGCGGGCTCGCGACACCGAGTTCGTGCGCCATCCGGCGGACATTCCTGGGGCCGACGAGGGCCGTGAGCTGAGCGTAGACGGCGTTGTCCGAGTACGTCGTCGCGTCGACGAGGTCGATCGTGCCGAGGTACGACCCCTCGTAGTTCTCGACTGACCAGAGCTTGTCGCCGAGGTTGATCACCGTCGGCTTGGACTCGAACGTCGTCTGCGGCGAGATCCCCATGCTGAGCGCCGTCGCGAGGACGAACGGCTTGAAGGCCGAGCCCGGCTGCCGCTCGCCCTGCACCGCGAGGTTGAACTGGCTCTTGCGGTAGTTGCGACCGCCGACCATCGCGAGCAGCCGCCCGTCGCGTGGATCGATGGCGACGAGCGCCGCCGACGGGCCGTCGTCCGCGCGCAGCCACTTCGCGATCGCGTCGCGGGCGCGCCGCTGCAGCTCGAGGTCGATGGACGTGTAGACGCGGAGGCCGCCGCCGAACACGCGCGCGGTGCCGTAC
>JALZGN010000207.1 GCA_030861005.1 Actinomycetota bacterium | reverse complement strand
TCGCGGTCCCCGTCGGAGACCGCGACGCGGACGGGCGCCGCGAGCGTCGCCGCGGGAACGGCCGTCGGCTCCTCGTCCTCGTCGGGAACGTTCTCGTTCGGGGCCAAGATGACGGCGACGCGGTGGCCGACCGGGACCTCCTCGCCCTCGGCGGCGCGGACGGCGGCAAGCGTGCCGTCGGCCGGCGCCTCGACCTCGAGCGTGACCTTGTCGGTCTCGACCTCCATCAGCCCCTCGCCCTTGAGGACCTGCTCGCCCTCGGACTTCAGCCAGCGGAGCACCTTGCCCGTGTCCTGCGCCATCCCGAGCGCCGGCATGATCACGTCCGTCGGCATCTACGGGTCGACGGCAGCGCCTTCGTAGCGGGCGGACGCGACCACGTTCGCGACGCCGCCGTCCCGGTTCAAGTGTGACTGTGTCTCGCGCATGCCCGGGAGCGAGCCTGCGACGCTGTACTGGCCCCCGGCGGTGACGAGGAGCTCCTCGGCGGGGAAGCGGGTGATGAGCTCGCAGCCGTCCCGGGTGACGACGAGCTGCTCCTCGATCCTCGCCGCCGACCAGCCGTCCGCCGCCGGCCAGAACGTCTCGAGGGCGAAGACCATCCCCTCCTCGATCGTCTCGGGATAGTCGAAGGAGACGAGCCGGCTGAAGATCGGCTTCTCCCAGATCGAGAGGCCGACGCCGTGGCCGTACTGGAGGGCGAACGCGGCCTCTTCGTCAGGGAACCCGAACTCCTGTGCCTCGGGCCAGACCGAGACGACGTCGGCCGTCGAGACGCCCGGGCGGATCAGGGCGATCGCCTGGTCGAGGATGTCGCGGCAGCGCTTGTAGGCGTCCACCTGCGCGCGCGAGGCGCTTCCGACGGCGAACGTGCGGTAGTAGCACGTTCGGTAGCCGTTGTAGGCGTGGAGGATGTCGAAGTAGGCCGGGTCGCCGGGGCGGAGCATGCGGTCGGTGAAGACGTGCGGGTGCGGGCTGCAGCGCTCGCCGGAGATCGCGTTCACGCCCTCGACGTGCTCCGAGCCGAGCTCGAAGAGGACGCGGTTCACGAGGGCGACGCACTCGTTCTCACGCATCCCCGGCCGCATGGCCCGGAAGAGCTCGTCGTAGGCGGCGTCGACCATCGCGCAGGCCGTGTTCAGCAGGACGATCTCGTCCTCGGTCTTGATCTTCCGGACCTCCTGCATGAGCGCCTGACCGTCGACGACGGTGATCCCGTCGGCCTCGAGGGCACGCAGGACGGGAAGCTCGACCACGTCCACGCCCACCGGCTCGGCGAGAAGGCCGCGCTCCTCGAGCTCGACGCGGATCTTCTCGGCCACCGACTCGGCGCGGCCCTCGACGGCCCCTCGGAGGGTCGAGATCCCCGCGCGGGAGCGCTCGTCGCCGAGCCAGGGGTTGTAGAGCTTGTGATGGCGCGCCGCCGAGCCGAAGTCCCACATGATCGGCTCGCCCCCCTGCGGCAGGAGGCAGAAGCGAATCAGCTTGTCGATCGCCCACGTGCCGATGTGCGTGGCGGTCAGGTAGCGGATGTTCGCCATGTCGAAGCAGAGGAGCGCCCCGAGCTCCGAGCGCGCGAGACCCTGCTTCGCACGCGCGAGCCGGTCGCGGCGCAGCCGGTCGAGGTCGGCGCGCTGCTCCCAGTCGACGGCCATGGTTCCGAATGTGCGGAGCCCCATTGCTACCTCTTTCCCACCAGTGATTTCGCGAGCTCGTAGACCGTCTCGGCCGTCGGGACGGTCTGGTCCTCGAGGACGGGCGAGAAGGGGACGGGGACGTCCATCGCCGCGAGCCGCTTCACGGGCGCGTCGAGCTCCCAGAACGCCTCGTCCGCGATCACGGCCGCGAGCTCCGCGGACGCGCCGTAGCTTCGGTGCCCCTCGTCGACGACGATCACTCGGCCCGTCTTCCTCGCCGACGCGACGAGGCCCGCGCGATCGAGCGGAACGAGGGTCCGCGGGTCGACGACCTCCGCGCTCACGCCGTCCGCGGCGAGGAGCTCGGCCGCGCCGAGCGCGACGTAGACCATCGAGCTCGTGGCGACTAGCGTCACGTCGTCGCCCACCCGCTTCACGTCCGCGACGCCGAACGGGAGCGCGTACTCGTCGTCAGGCACCGCCCCCTTCGTCGCGAACATCATCTTGTCCTCGAAGAAGACGACCGGGCTGTCGTCCCGGATCGCCGTCTTCAGGAGCCCCTTCGCGTCGTACGGGGTCGCGGGGAGCACGACCTTGAGACCCGGCACGTGCGCGACCCACGCATGCAAGCTCTGGCTGTGCTGCGCCGCCGAGCGGCGCGTGGCGCCGAGCGTCGTCCGGACCGTGAGCGGCGCCTTCAGACGGCCGCCCGACATGTAGTGGATCTTCGCCGCCTGGTTCGCGAGCTGATCCATGACGAGCGTCAGGAAGTCGCCGAACATGATGTCGACGATCGGGCGCATCCCCGTCATCGCCGCGCCGAGCCCGAGCCCGGTGATCCCCGCCTCCGAGATCGGCGAGTCCACGACTCGCTCCCGGCCGAACTCCTCGACGAGCCCCGAGAGGACCTTGAACGGCGTGCCCGCCTCGGCCACGTCCTCGCCGATCACGAACACGGACGGGTCACGGCGGAGCTCCTCGGCGAGGGCCTCGTTCACCGCCTGCGCGAGCGAGATCTCGCGCGTCCCCTCGTGCTCCTTGGGGAGGACCTGGACGCTCGTCTCGCTAGGCGTAGACATGCATGTCCACCTCTTCCGGCGGCGGGAACGGCGCCGCGAGGGCGTGCTCGACTGCAGCGGCGATCTCCTCGGCGGCTTCCCGCTCGATCCGCTCGAGCTCGCCCTCGTCGGCGACCCCCTCGTCGAGGATCACCGCGCGAAGGAGCGCGATCGGATCGCGCTCCGAGCGCCAGCGCTCCTCCTCCTCGCGGGAGCGGTAGTAGCCGCGGTCGACGTCGCCTACGTGGTGGCCGTAGTAGCGGTACGTCGAGCAGACGAGGAAGCTCGGCCCTTCACCGGCGCGAGCGCGCTCGACGGCCGTCGACGCGGCCGCGTAGACCGCCTGCACGTCCTGCCCGTCGACCTCGACGGTCTCGACCCCGAAGGCGAGCGGCCGGGCGGCGATGTCGCCCGCCGTCACCTCCGAGAAGTGCGTGTACTCGTTGTAGAGGTTGTTCTCGCAGACGTAGATCACGGGCAGCCGCCAGAGCGACGCCATGTTCATTACCTCGTAGAGGAGCCCCTGGCCGAGCGCCCCCTCGCCGAAGAAGCAGACCGCCACCTGGTCGGTGCCCCGCCCCTTCGCGGAGAAGGCGGCGCCGGTCGCGATCCCGGCCGAGCCGGCGACGATCGCGTTCGCGCCCAAGTTTCCGTTCTCGTGGTCGGCGATGTGCATGGAGCCGCCCTTGCCGCGGCAGTACCCCTCCTCCTTCCCGAGGAGCTCGCAGAACATCCGGTCGACCGCCGCCCCCTTCGCCAGGCAGTGTCCGTGCCCGCGGTGGGTGCTCGTGATGAAGTCCTCCTGGCGAAGCGCCTCGCAGACGCCCGCGGCGACCGCCTCCTCGCCGACGTAGAGGTGCGCGAGGCCGGGCATCTTCGCGCTTCTGTACAGCCCGTCGACCTGGAGCTCGAAGGCGCGGATCCGGTGCATCTGCGCGTACATGCGCAGGGCAAGGTCGCGCTCGAGTCGTGGGATCGCGCGGGCGACCTCGGCGCTCACCGAACCGCCCGTCGCAGGCCGGCCATCTCGGCGAGCACCTGGTAGACGACCGCGAAGTCCTCGCCCGCGAGACCCATGCCGCGGGCGGCCGTCAGGAGCTCGTTCGAGACCGCCGTCGTCGGCATCGGCACGTCGAGCTCGCGTCCCGCCTCGAGGGCGAGGTTCATGTCCTTCTGCATCATGTCGACGTCGAACCATGCCTCGTCCGGGAGCTCGAGGACGAAGGGGCCGCGGTACTTCAGCATCGGCGAGGCGATCACGCTTCCGAGCATCACCTCGAGAGCCACCTCCCGGTCGATCCCGTCCTTCTCGGCGAGGAGGAGCCCCTCGGAGAACGCGACCATCTGAACCTGCAGGCTGAGGTTGATGGCGATCTTGAGGAGGAGCGCCTGGCCGTTCGAGCCGACGTGCGTCACGACCGGGCCGATGTCGCGGAGAATCGGCTCGACCCGCTCGAACGCCTCGCGGCTCCCGCCGACCATGATCGAGAGCCGCCCCTCCTCGAGCGTGGAGACGCTCCCCGAGACCGGCGCGTCGACCATCTCGGCGTCGATCTCGCGCACCCGTGCGGCGAGGTCGCGGGAGACGGCCGGAGCCGCCGTCGAGTGATCGACCCACACCTTGCCCGGCGAGAGCCCGGCGAGGATTCCGTCCGGCCCCTCGCTCACGGCCTTGAGGGCGGCGACGTTCGTAACCATGCTGTGGACGACGCCGGCGGCCTCGGCGACCGCCCGCGGCGAGTCCTCGACGACCAACCCGATCTCCTCGAGCGGGCGCGCCTTCTCGCGCGTGCGGTTGTAGCCGAGCACTGTGTGACCCGCCTCGAGGAGCCGGCGCGCCATTCCGCCGCCCATGACGCCGAGGCCGACGAACCCGAGGGTCGCCATCAGCCTCCCCCCCTTCCGTCGTGGCGGGCGATGTCGCGCTCGACGCGCGAGACGTGCTCCTGCATGAGCTGCCGCGCTTCCTCGGGACGGCGCGCGGAGATCGCCTCGAGGAGGAGTCGGTGCATCTCGATCGCCCGCTCGGGGCTCCCCGGGATGTGGTAGCTCGAGGAGAGCGAGCGCTGGAGGAGTGCTCGAATCGCGTCCATCAGGTGGACGATGACCCGGTTTCGCGTCGCCTCCGCGGCCGCATAGTGGAAGCGCAGGTCGGCGCTGATGAAGGCCTCCTCGGAATCGAGCCCGGCGTCCATCGCGCCGAGCTCCGCCTCCATCGCCGCCAGGTCCTTCTGCCGGCGCCGCGACGCCGCGAGGGCGGCGGCCTCGCCCTCGAGGATCCTGCGCACCTCGAAGAGCTCGCCGTAGTCCGCTTCGTCGACCGTGAGCAGGAAGTGGAGCGAATCGTTGAGCGCGTTGCCGAACTCCGCGACCGTGAAGCTTCCGTTCGCTCCGCTTCGGATCACGCCGCGCGACTCGAGCATCCGGAGCGCTTCGCGAATCGACGAGCGCCCGACGCCGTAGAGCTGGACGAGCTCTCGCTCGGAGGGAATCGCCTCTCCCGGCCCGAGGCTCCGCGAGCTGATGAGGCCGAGCAGCCGTTCGGCGACGAGCTCGTACGTCTTCTGCCGTGCGATCGGCGCGAACAGGCTTCGGTCAGACAAGCGGACCGGACTATAGCCAGGTCCTCGCCGGCGTCAACGGAGACGCGCTTCCGCGGGGCCGCCATCGCTACGGCGCCAGGCGGACCGCGACGCCGCCAAGCGTCGCGAGCTCGAAGCGGATCTCGTCGCCGGGCGCCGCCTCCAGCGGCGGAAGGATCGCGCCCGCGATCACGACCTCGCCGGCGCGAACCTCCTCCCCGAACGGGGCGAGGACGTCGGCGACGTGGCCGACCAGTCCGACGACGTTCCCCGTCAACGCCTCGACCTCGTCCGTCGCGCCGACCTCGCGCCCGCTGAGGAGGACGCGCCCGGTAAGCCCCTTCGTCGATCCGCCGGCCCGACTGGCGTCGGGGCGTCCGAGAACGACTCTGCGCTGGAAGATGTTGGCCGTCAGGATCTCCTCGACGTCGTCGGGCTCACGGTTGACGTCGGCGAGCTCGATCGCCGGACCGAGCGCGCCGATCGCGGCCGCGACCGCCTCGCGCGGCGCTCCCGGCAGGACGTCCTCCACGAGGTGGACGGCGAGCTCGGGCTCCGCGACCGGCTGTCTCCAGCCATCAACCGAGACGGTGCCGCCGTCCGCGACGAGCGAGCCGCGCAGGAGGAAGCCGACGAGCGGCGCCGCGAGCGCGAGGCGCTCGAGCGACGCGGGGGCACCGAAGCCGAGCTTCCAGCCGAGCGGATGCTCGCCCTCGGCGAGCCGCCCACGGCGAAGCTCGAGCTGGGCGCGCATCCCGCGGGCGACACGAGGATCCTCCGGCGGCGGGATCAGCCTTCCGGCAGCTCGTAGCCGGCCGCGGCGAGCGATCCGGCGCCGCTCCAGCCCCAGATGAGGAGCGCGTCCACGTCGCCCGTGTTGTCGAAGCCGTGCCAGTGACCGCGCGGCGTGAAGACGACGTCGCCCTCGCCCGCCGACTCGCTTCCTTCGTCCGTGTAGATTCGCCCATTGCCGGTGATGACGACCAGGAACTCGTCCGCGTTCGGGTGGCGATGACGGTCGTGCCGACCACCCGGCGGGATCACCGTTCGCCCGAGAACGAGGCTCTCCGATCCGGCCGCGACCGCGTCGATCAGGAACTGGACCTGCATCTCGACCCAGCCTTCCTCCGCTCTCAGCCCGCGGACGAGGGGGACGTCGCGGACGTTCGTGCGGTACGGCTCCAGCGTCACGCCATCCCGTCCAGTCGCCGGTAGACCTCGTAGACGATCGCGAAGTCGCGCTCGGCGAGGCCGACTCCCCGACACGAGTTGAGAAGCTCGTTCGCCGCCGCGCCGATCGGCGCCGCTGCTCCGAGCGTTCGTGCCAGCTCGAGCGAGAGAAGCATGTCCTTCTGCTGGAGATCGACGTCGGCCCACGCAACGTCCGGCATCTTCCCCTCGAGGATGAAGGGGCCCCGATAGCCGAGGACCGGCGAGCCGACGACGCTCTTCAACATCGCCTCGACGGCCACCTCGCGCGCGATCCCTCCCTTCTCGGCGAGCGCCACGCTCTCGCAGAACGAGACGACTTGGACGACGAGCGAGAGGTTGATCGCGAGCTTCATGAGCAGTGCGTGGCCGTTCTCGCCGATCCGGATCACCTTCGGGCCGATGTCGAGAAGGAGCGGCCGGACGCGCTCGAAGGCCGCCTCGTCACCTCCAACGAGGATCGCAAGCTGTCCCTGCGCGAGCGTCGCCGGGCTGCCCGAGACCGGGGCGTCGAGCATGGTCGCGCCGATGTCGGCGACGCGGCGAGCGAAGGCACGGCTTCGGTCTGGGGCGATCGTGCTCATGTCGAGGTAGATCGCCCCGCGGCCGAGACCGGCGAGGATCCCGTCCTCGCCCGTCAGGACGGACTCGACCGCGGGAGCGTCCGTCAACATGCTGAAGACGACCTCGGCCGACGCTGCGGCCTCCCGTGGTGTCCCCGCCACCTGCATCCCTGCGCCGGCAAGCGGCTCTGCCCGGGCCCGGGTCCGATTCCAGCCGGTGACGGTGTTCCCGGCCGCGAGAAGGCGCAGGACGATCCCGGCGCCCATCGCGCCAAGACCGACGAAGGCGACGCGCACGGCGTCGACTCTACGCGGTCGGCGCCTTCGCGCCCTTGGCGAGGGTCGACGAACGCGCGCGTTGCCGCACGCGCTACGGAACCGGCGAATGCGCCCCGTTCACTTCCGCGCCGCCGGGCAACCCGCGCACTACGGTCTTCGGCTATCGAATCTCGTCGTGTCTCTCGGCGTGGAAGCGGCCCGCATGATCACCTCGCGACGGACACGTCGCGGTAGCGCGCATCGACGAGACAGTAGAGCGCGTAGCAGATCAGCCCGGCCGCCGTCACGCCGAGCAAGACCGAGCCATAGCTCGCCTCCGCCAGCTTCTGCAGCGCACCGTCGAGGCCGATCGCTTCGTCGGGGTCGTACTCGAGAGCGGCTTTCGTCACGAAGACGCCGATCAAGGCGAACACGGCGGCGCGGGCGAGGTGACCGGCGACCCCTGCGCGGGCGCCCCAGCGCCGCTCGGTTCCGCTCATCTCTCCGGTTCGCCATTTCTCGTCGAATTTCGCCGTGAGGCCGCGGTAGGCATTCCACGCCCCGGCACCGACGATCGCGAGCCCGGCAAGCGCGACCAGCCACCGCCCGGCTGGCCAATCGAGCACGCCCGCGGTCGTGCTCTTTGCTTTCTGATTCTGCGATTGTCCAGTGCCCGCACCCGCGACGATCCTGATCGTCGTGTAGGTCAAGCTCGCATAGATGACGCCGGGCCCCACGTACCCCGCGCGCTTCCCCCACTTCTTGGCCTCACCCGACGCACCGTCGTCGTCCTCCCGTTCGGCGTACGCGCTCGCAAACCGCCACAACGCGTAGCCGGCAAAGCCGAGCGCGAGCAGGACCAACAGCACCTTCCCCAGCCCGTTCTGCGCGATCGTCGCGAGCGCGCCTTGCCGACTCGTCGCCTTCCCGCCCTCGCCGAGTGCGACCTGAATCGCGAGCACCCCGACGATCGCGTACGAGACGCCCTTCGCCACGAGCCCACCGCGCGCGATCCAGGCGTACCAGCCCGTTCCCGTCTCGGCCTCGCGTCGCACGTCAGCGGCCGGCTCTTGCGTTGCCGCCCTCGCTCTCTCCGCTACCTCGCTTCCGTGTCCGGTTTCCACGTCGTCCTCCCCTCGACGCCGTCGTTCGATCGCGACGGCGATCGCGGTACCCGGCGTCCGGGGAACGGCGGGCCCTCGTCCGCCGTTACCTGCTCGCGAAGTCGAAGCCGTAAACGCAAAGCCCGCGCGGCCTTTGCCTCCGAGGAAGGCAAGGCGCGCGCTTCCACGGCCGTTCACGAAGCGGACGACGGGGCTCGAACCAGCGACCTTGGGAAGGTGTTTGCGCTCGTCCCGTCTGTTTTCGGCCCGGTGTGGTCTGTTCGCCGCGATCGGGCATCCTGCCAGGGTTTTCGCCCGATCCTGCCTCCGCGACGCGTAGCAGACGGAAACCGTCTTGCGGCGATTCACGTAGCAGGATGGTCGCAACGGGCACCTTCTACGTCCGGGTTTCCTGGGATGAGCGGCGGCTCGAGACGCGGAAACGGATCGTGAGGGGAGGCAACGAAGTGCAGTGTCCAAGTGCAAGACCCATCAGTCTCCAAAGAGAAGGTGCGTCTGGTGCGGCGCACCGCTCGCCCGTCGTCCGATGAGAGAGAAGAGCATGGCCTGGGCGACTCGGCTCGTCGTCTGGCTCGAGGATCGCCTCGCGCCGGAACATGAGTTTGAGTCCGAGACGGAATTCGGAGGGTTCGTCCGCGAGGTCGCGGCAGGCGGCAAAGGGGGGCACCGGATGCTCACCGTCTATCGCAAGGGGATGATCGCCGGCGCGGTCGAGCTCGGCGATGACGACGACGTTGAGGTAGTACCGCTCGAGGAGGCGCGGAGACGCTTCACGCCGGCCGGCCACGAGCGGCGGGCGCGGGAGCTCGAGGAATGAGGGCTCAGACGAAACGGTCGTGCGACCGCTCTCACCGCAAAAGCGGCGGAGGGCGACTCGGAACCCGACTCGGGACCCGAGGAGCGGGGACAACGCGGGGCGCCTGTCCGCCGGGCCCGAGGCCGGCCTCGAGGCCGGGCCCGAGAAGCTGCTCTAGCAGCGCTCTCAGGTACGCGTGCCGCGGGTCCGCGTACGGATCGACGCGCACCGGCAAGCCGGCGCGATCCCGCGGCGGGCGAACGTGGACGAGCTTCGGCGGTACCGATCGCCGTCGAAGCCGAGCGGGAGCACGCCAACCCTCCTAGACCGTCAGGACGAGGAGCCGGATGTTCCCGACCGCCGACAGGTTGACCCCGTTCGCCGCCTCCGGAAGAGGGACGTTCGCGTCCGTCGACGCCCCGTGGCGGTACGCCTTCAGCTTCTTGTTCGTGTAGTCGTACTCGTGTAGTCGTACTCCCACCAGTAGCCGCCGGGGTTCCCGCACGGGTTGACGGCGAGGATCGTGCGGCCGGCGAGCTGAGTGCCGGCGAAGTTGACCGTCTCGCCGCCCGTCGTGTACGACGCCGACATCGTCACGTCGACGATCGCGATGCGAATCGGGCCGGAGATCGACAGGAGCCCCGCCGTCGCCGGCCGGTTGCTCCGGATCGCGATCGACGCCATCGCGGCGCCTAGGCGAAGAAGGGGACGGCCCCGAAGCGGTCCCGCGTGCGCGGGCCGAGGGCGTCCATTTCCGCCACGATCGGATCGACGTCCGGCGCCGCCTGCTGCGGCTGCCCGGTCGATCCGCCCTCGACATGCACGCCGCTCGGGATCCTCTCCCCCTTCCCCTCCGCGAGTGCGCGGCGAAGGGCGGGATCGTGGACCGCCGCTAGTGGGAGATCCATGTACGAACTCACAGCCGGCCGAAGGCGTCGCGCCGGTGGCGACCGT
>JALZGN010000129.1 GCA_030861005.1 Actinomycetota bacterium | reverse complement strand
CGTCCACCTCGAGCTCGCGAGCGACCGCCGCGAGCTCGAGCCCCGGAAGGGAGCGCCGGTCGAGGAGAAGTCGCGCCGCCTGAGATGCGGTCAGCGCGTCGCGCTCGGCGAGGAGCTCCTCGAGGCGCCGGGACCGGTAGCCGCTCAGGTACTCGCCGGAAAGCTCGTACGGATAGTCGTCCCCGACGATCTGGTTGTTCGCCGTGACGAGGAATCCATGCTCGGGGTCGTGGAGCGCGGGCAGCTCGTCGGCGGGGATGAATCCGCGCCAGTCGTCGGCGCCGTCGCTCGGGACGCGACCGTCGCCCGCGCCTCGGATCGGGATCGGGCCGCCGGCGAGCCGGTAGGCGATCGCCCCGTCGGCGTCGGCGAGAACGAGGTTGTGCGGCGGCCCGGCGAAGCGATCGAGCGCCTGCATCGCCTGACGCATCGTGTCCGCCGTCATGAGATCGAGGAGCGAGCGAAGCGTCTCGCCGGGCTCGAAGTGGCTCCATCGGAGCGCGAGGACGGCCTCATCGCTCGGCTCGGGAGGGACGACGACGGGTCCGTGACGCGCGATCACCACCTCCTCGACGACCGGCTCGCTGCGCCCGCGCACCCCGATCTCCTCGCGCGCGATCTCCGGATCGGGATCGATCCGCTCCCGGAAGAGATCCTGGGTGTCGATCATCGCGGTCGTCATCCCCCAGGCGACGCGGCGGTTACGCCCGAGGATGACGACCGGGGCTCCCGGGACGGTGAAGCCGAGGCACTCCCCGCCCTCCCACACGAGGTGCTGCGCGTGCCAGATGCCCGGGATGCCGAGGAAGAGATGCGGGTCGTTCGCGAGGATCGGCCTCCCGCTCGCGGTGCGCGCACCGGCGACGGCGAACGCGTTCGACGCCCCGCGAGGGACCTGGCCGGAACGGATCGCCGCCACCCCGTCGCCGCGCCCGCCGGTCGCCGGGACGGCGAGCGGGTGGTCAGCCGGGTAGTCGGGGTCGAGCCTCCTCGCGCGCTCGTCGCCCATCCGGGCCCGCGCGAGCTCCCCTTCCCAGTTCCCGGAGAGCGAGAGGGCGAACATCTGGCCGGGCGCCTGGACGTCGACCGGCGTCCACGGTTCCGGCCGAAAGCGGGCGATCCGAAACTCGACGGGGAGCGGTCCGCGCGCCAGGAACGCGTTCACGCCGACGCAGTACGCGTCGACGAGGGCGGCGGTATCGGGGTCGCAGAGGGCGACGTCCTGCTCGGCCGCCCAGCGAAGCCGCAGGCGGCGCGCCAAGCGGTCGAGCTCGAGCGTCCGCGCGCCCGCGACCTCGGACAGCCGTCCGTACGCGAACCGCCTGATCGTCTCCATCTGGAAGAGGCGATCCTGGGCGTGGACGTACCCCTGCGCGCGCGCGAGGTCGAGGCGGCTCGCGGCGTAGAGGTGCGGAATGCCGAGGCGGTCGCGGACGACCTCGACCGGCGCCTGGAGACCGGCGACGGTGAGGGTGCCGTCCGTCTGCGGCAGCGAGCGGCGAGCGAGCCGGCTAAGCGCCGCGGCGGCGACGCTCATTCGACCGGGCGAAAGCCTGCGTGCGCCATCCGCGCGACGATCTCGTCGCGATCGACGCGCTCGTCGTCCCAGGTGAGCCTGACGTCGCCCATGAGGGTCGCGGTCGCCGCCTCGAGCCCGTCGAGCCCTTCGAGCGCCGCGCCGAGGCGCATGACGCAGCGCTCGCACCGGATGCCGGTGACCTGCAGAGTGTCCGAGCGGAGGGCCACGGCCCCTGATCCTACGTCCAGGCGATCAGGCGCTCGCAGAGGGCGCGGAGGCCCTGACTGCGACCGATCGCGAGCTGCTCGTCCGCCTGTGCGAGCCCGCGAAGTGGCACGAGGAGGTCGGCTGCCCCAAGGCGCTCCGCGCTCGGCCGGACGAGCTCCTCGAGCTCGGCGAGGAGGTCCGGGACGCTCGCGAGGCCGCGACCGTCGGGGTGGATGAGGGACGCGCTCGCGCCGAAGCGAAGAGCCGCCCAGCGGTTCTGGGCGTAGATCCCCCGGTCGGTCGCTCGCTCCGGGTTCGCGGCGGCGACGAGCGCCTGGACGAGCGCCGCGAAGGCGACCGTCGCGTCGAGCTGCGTCGACTGATCGGGCATCCGGATCTCGAGCGTCCCGAAGCGAGGATGGGGGCGAACGTCCCACCAGATCCGCGTGTACGTATCGGCGAGACCGAGCTCGACGAGCCGCTCGGCGAACCGCTCCCAGTCGCCGTACGAGGCGAACACCGGGGGCGCGCCGCTTCGAGGCAGGAGGGCGAGGATCTCGGCGCGGTTCGAGGCGAGGCCGTTCTCCGCCCCGGCGAGATACGGCGAGTTGGCCGAGGCAGCGAGGAGGACGGGGAGCCATGGAAGGACGCCCTCGAGCGCCCGCATGCACGCCTCCGGGCTCGCGACACCGACGTGCACGTGAAGGCCCGAGCAGAATTGGCGGCGCGCCGACGGACCCGCGTAGTCGACGAAGCGCAAGTACCCGTCCTCGGGCGTCACCTCCTGCTCCTCGGGAACGGCGGGTGGCCAGGTCCCGGTCGCCGCGACGTCGAGGCCCGCCTCGGCGGCGCGGCGCTTCGCCTCGGCCCGTAGCTCGCTAAGCTCCTCGGGCGCGTCGGCGACCGAGGGGCAGACGCCGGTGTTGAGCTCGAC
>JALZGN010000124.1 GCA_030861005.1 Actinomycetota bacterium | reverse complement strand
GCGCAGGTCGTCTCGCCCCCAGTTTCGGCGCTCGTTCGCCGCATGGATCGCGAGAGCGACAACTTCGTCGCCGAAACGCTCCTCAAGGGCCTCGGCGCGCGCGACGAGCGCGCCGGCTGCCGTCGTTCCGCGGCCGTGCTCCCGCGCCCCGAGGCCCTTGAGGAGCATCTCGGCGACGAAGTTGTCGCTCTCGCGATCCATGCGGTGGACGAGCGCCGAGAGTCGGGGCGAGACGACCTCCGCGAGGCGCTTCGCGGTCGCCTCGACGCGACCGCGAACGACGCCGGGGCGGATCCTGATCCCTTCCGCGACGACCGCGGCGCGGAAGAGGCGCGCGGCCGCGAGCGCCGGATCGTCGACGACGCGTCCGGCCACGCGGGCGCGGTTGACGACGAGCGCCGAGAGCGGGGGGCACTCGAACCGGTAGAACGAGGGCTTCCAGCCGGGCGCCGTCCGGCGCGCGTCGAAGTACGTCTCGTCCGCGACGATACCGCCCGTAACGCGGCGCACGCCCGCGGCCTCGAGTCTCCGCGCCAAGACGGCGAGGTCCTCGCGCCCGAGCGCGGGGTCGCCGTAGCCCTTGAGGACGAGCCGTCCTCGCCACACCGACCCGTCGAGGCTGCCTTCTCCGAAGACGCGCGTCGGGATCCGGAATCGGGGGCCGAGGCGATCGAGGGCGGCCAGGGCGACGACGAGTTTCTCGTTCGATGCGGGGCGGAGCGGGACGCGCCCGTTTCGCCGGAAGACGAGCGCCCCAGTCTCGAGGTCGAGCGCGAGCGCGCCCGTCGAGCGCCACGCGATGCCGGGAACGGTGAGGGCCCGCGAGAGCCGCGCCGCAAGCAGTGTGGCGTTTGCCTGCCCCGCCGTCGTGGCGACGACGCCAAGAGCGGCGAGGGCGCAGGCGACTCTCGCACGGGTCACGAGTAGGACTCCCGGTCGCCGAAGATGGGCCGGTCGGCCCATGGAGTCCCGGATGCTGCGAGTAGATAATGCTGCCCCGTGGCCAGCGACCTCGCCTCCCTCGTCGACCGGATCACCCACCTCGTGGACGAGCCGGGCGAGGACGACCCGGACCGGCTCCTCGAACGGATGGAGCATACGCTCACCGACGGCTACGCTCATGCGCTCGCGCTCGAGGGGGAAAGCATCCGAATCGAGCGCCAGATCGGCCGCGCCGTCGCGCTGATCCACGAGGCCGATTCCACCGAGCGGTTGCCGGCGCTCGCGAACCGGCTCGCCTCGACGGAGCGGGAGCTTCGACGCCTTCGCGAGCTCCTCGTGGCGCTCCGCCGGCGGACGGAGCGCCTCCGGCGGCGGACGCGCAGCCAGCTCGCCTGCTAGAAGCCCGCTAGACGATTCCGCTTCGGACGGCGTAGACCGCGGCCTGGATGCGGTTCTCGATCTGGAGCTTCATCAGGATGTTCGAGATGTGGTTCTTGACCGTCTTCGGGCTGATGAAGAGCTCCTGCGCGATCTCGGCATTGTCCTTGCCGATCGCGATCAGCTTCAGGACCTCGAGCTCGCGCTCCGAGAGCTCGGCGCGAACCGCTTCGGCGTTCCCCACGCCGGCGCTCTGTGCGCGGAGGATCTGCAGGACCTTCGCCGCGATCTGCGGCGAGATCAGCGAGTCGCCGTCCGCCGCCGCGCGGATGCCGGCGACGAGCTGCTGGATCGTCGAGTCCTTGAGGAGGTAGCCGCACGCGCCCGCCATGACGGCGTTGACGACGTCGCCGTCGTCTGCCGAAATCGTCAGGACGACGACCCGCGTCCGTGGAGCGGTGGCGACGATCTCGCGCGTCGCTTCCACGCCCGAGATCCCCGGCATGTTGAGGTCCATGATGACCACGTCGGGCGCCAGATGGCGTACGAGGCGGATCGCTCCGTCGCCGTCGGACGCTTCGCCGACGATGTGAACGCCCTGCTCGGTCAGGAGATTGACGAGGCCCGTGCGGAAAAGGTCGTGGTCGTCGACCAAGACGACGCGCGGCTGTGCCTCGTTCTTGTCGCTGCGCGCCGTGTCGTGCGCAGGCGCCTCCATGTCTTCCTCCTGGCCGCGGAAAGACGAAGTTTAGTGCCCGTCAGTGCAAAGTGATAGTGACAGTGCGGCGACCCCACGCGCTTGCTTGCGCGCACGTCGGGAACCAGAGGTCGATGTGCGAGCCGTGGACCGTGCTCCCGGTGTCCGCCGCGACTCCCTCCCCGTAACCGGGAATGGTCATCCGCGTGCCGAGCGGGATGATCGACGGGTCGACGGCGACGATGCCCCAGCCGACCGGAACGCCGGTCGACGTCGTCCCCTTCAAGCAGTAGCCGGTCGACGACACCGTCATGCGCGTGCCCGGCCCGACCGCCGGAGCTGGCGGAGGAGGCGGCGAGCCGCCTCCGGATTCCTGCGACGAGCTCGACGGGGAGGACGACGAGGTAGCCGAAACCTGGATCTCGTCCGCCTTCTCCTGCGCCTCGTGCGCCCGGGTTGCGAGTCGCGCGAGCTGCGCCGCGTTCAGCCGTCGCTCCGCGAGGAGCCGGGTCAGGTAGGCGCGCCGCTCCGAGCGGGCCGCGAGGAGCGAAGCTTCGGCGCCGGCCGCCTGGCGCGCGAGCTCGCGTACCTCGCGCTCCCGCGCGGCGAGCGCGTGAACCGCGCGTGCGACGTCACGGCGTGCGCGATCCACGCGGTCCACGAGCGCTGCGTCCTGCGTCGCGAAGCTGTCGAGGCTCTCGAGGGTCGAGACGGCCTCGTCGAGCGTCTGGGCGCCCAGGAGGACGGCGAGCGGATCGACGTCTCCCTGCGAGTAGAGCTCTCGCAGGCGCTCCCCGAGGCGAGCCTCGGCCTCGACGAGCGTGCGACGGACGAGCGCAAGCCGGAAACGGGCGTCGCGGCGCCGCTGCTCGAGCTCGTCGGCCTGCGCGCGGAGGGACGCGACGCGTGCCCGGACGCTCTCGAGGCGCGCGTCGAGCGCGTAGAGCTCGAGCACGACGCCGTCCGTCCGCGCTGCGAGGACCTCGTTCGCGGAGAGGAGTCGCTGGCGCATTGATTCCGCCCGAGCGGCGGAGGACGCCACGAGGCCCGTAGCGAGAAGGGCGGTGAGGAGGCAGAACCAGCGCGTACGAATCGGGGCGTGCGCTGGCACGAGGCGGCACCCTAACACGCGGCATCCCCTGGCGGCTGCACGCGACAAGGCGAGCTCTGTTCGAGAAAGAGAGCGGGTGTGGCCGTTTGCATGGCGTCGCGGGACGTTGTTAGGGTGCCGCGCTGTGCCGGCGAGCAGCCCCCTCTGCCCGCCCCAGGGGTCCTTTCTCTCCCGCGTGGTCACCCGACCGACGATCCGAAGGACGGCGGCGCTCCTCGTCGTCCTCGTCGCCGCGCTCGTGCAGGTCGCTCGCGCCGAGGCGGATCCGCTTGCGTCGCGTCGCGCGCAGGCCGCGCAGGTGCTCGCCGAGATCCAGGAGCTCGACGCCCGCGTCAGCCGGGCGGTCGACGCGTACAACGCGGCGCGGATCCGGCTGGACGAGATTCGGAAGCGGCAGGCGGAGAACCGCCGCTACCTGGCGGTCGCGCGCGCGAACTACGACCGCGCGCAGCAGGCCCTGCAGGCGCGCGTGCTCGAGCTCTACACGTCGAACAGCCCATCCGGGCTCGAGGTTCTGCTCGGCTCGGAGAGCCTCGAGGACCTCCTGTCACGCGCCGAGGCGGTGGAGCGCGTGACGTCCCAGGACAGGCGCGTCGTGTCCGAGATCGCCAGGTTTCGCGCCGAGATGAAGCGCCGGCGCGCCGAGCTCGCGCGGGCCCGTGCCGAGCAGGAAGACGCCGTCGCGGAGCTGGCCGCGAAACGGCGTGAGATCGAGGGACAGCTCGCCGAGCGTCGAGCGCTCCTCTCCTCGATCCGAAGTGAGATCGAGCGCATCGAGGCGGAGGAGCGGCGCCGCGAGCAGCGGCTCGAGGCGCAGGCGCGCGCGCGGCTCGCGTCGGAGAGCTCGTCCTCCGGCACGTCGGACGGCTCCGGCTCGAGTGGCAGCACGTACGGCTCGGGCGGCGTCGGCTCGAGCGGGCCGGGCTACGGCGCCACCGACGCGACCGAGGGAGGGGCGCCGCCCGCTCGCTACGGAGCGGTCGTCGCGATCGCCATGAGGTATCTCGGCGTCCCGTATCGCTGGGGCGGCGCGTCGCCGAGCACGGGCTTCGATTGCTCCGGGTTCGTCATGTACGTCTACGCGCAGGTCGGCGTCTCGCTCCCGCATAACGCTGCGATGCAGTACGGCTACGGGAGCCCGGTGTCACGGGGGGACCTCCAGCCGGGCGACATCGTCTTCTTCAACGGCCTGAGTCACGACGGCATCTACGTGGGCGGGGGCTCCTTCATCCACTCGCCGCACACGGGCGACGTCGTGAAGATCTCGAGCCTCTCGGATTCCTGGTACGCCTCGACGTACGTCGGGGCGCGGCGACTGTAGCGCCGGGCCGGGCTAGGCCGGTCCCTGCTCGGACGCCGTCCGCATGCGAATCCGGACGCACGTGCCGTCTTCAGTCGCCGAGAACTGGACCTCGTCCGCAAGCGCGACCATGAGCGGCAGGCCGCGGCCGCGCTCCACGTCCGGGCCGGTGCCGACGCGGAAGCGCCCCTGGTTTCGCACCTCGACCTCGACGGCGTCATCGCCGGCGGCGACGGTCACGTGAGCCGCGCGCGGAGCTCCCGGGTGGCGGAGCGCGTTCGCGACGGCTTCCGTCACGGCAACCTTGAGGTCGAAGGCGGTCTCGGGCGCGAGCCCGTGCTCGGCCGCCAGGTCGTCGACGGCAGCCCGCATCCCGGCTACCGAGTCGCGATCGTCGTGGACGACCACGCGGAAGCCGTCGACCGTCGAGTTCCGGGTCGTGCTTTCCATCCCCCCACGTCGCGGATACCCGCTGGAAAAGCACCGCTAACCAGGAAAAAAAGAAGACGAGAAGGGAAGATCGCTGCCGTGCAGAAACTCGGTCGGCGCCGGTAGGCTGCGACTATGCGGACGATTTGGAACGGTTCGATCAACTTTGGCCTGGTCAACATCCCGATCGGCCTCGCGGTCGCGCAGCAGCGCAAGGACGTCGCCTTCAGGACGCTCCACCGCGAGTGCGGAACGCCGATCAAGCAGAAGCGCTTCTGCCCGAAGCACGAGCGGGACGTCGAGGCCGACGAGCTCGTGAAGGGCTGGGAGTTCACGAAGGGCCAGTTCGTCATGGTCGAGGAGTCCGACCTCGAGTCGGTTGCGCTCGAGCGCACACAGTCGATCGACATCGTCCGCTTCGTTCCTGTCGACGAGGTCGACCCGATCTACTTCGACCGGGCGTACTACCTGGCTCCCGCGAGCGCGATCGCGCAGCGACGCCCGTATGCGCTGCTCCTCGAGGCGATGAAGCGAACGCGGCTCGCCGCGGTCGGAAAGTTCGTCCTCTGGGGCAAGGAGAACCTCTGCCTGATCCGCCCGCTCGGCGACTCGCTCGCGCTCGAGACGCTCTACTTCGCGGAAGACGTTCGCTCGCGCGCGGAGATCGACGAGGCGGTCAACGACACCGACGTGAACGACGGTGAGCTCTCGATGGCGATGCAGCTCGTCGAGAGCCTCGCCGGGGACTTCGACCCCGGCGACTATCGAAACGAGTACCGAGACGAGCTTCGTGCGATGCTCGAAGCGAAGCTCACGGGCGAGGAGGTGACGCGTCCCGAGCCGGTAGCTCCGGCGCCGGTGGTCGACCTGATGGAGGCGCTCAAGAAGAGCGTGGCGCAGGCGCGCTCGCAGCGCGAGCCCGGGAAGCGATCGCGCTCGCCGAAGCAGCCGGCGACGGGCCGCAGGCGGGCGACCGCGAAGTCGTAGCGGTCCCGTCGCTGAAGCCCGCTAGGCCCGCAAGCTTCGGCCCGAGCCGGAGAGCCAGAGGTTCGACCCCGTTTTCGTCGTGAGCCGCTAGTCCGAGCGAGCGGGAGCGCCCGACGCCTGGAGCTGCGCCTCGAACAAGCTCCGGTCGATCTTGCCATGGTAGATCGGGATCGACTCCTCAAGGCAGAGCCTGATGATCTCCCGGCGATCGATGCCGAGCTCCTTCGACAGCTCCTCAGGCGTCAGGTGGTTCGCCACCGCGGGCTCCTTTCTTCGGGGGACGAGCGAACGAAAAAGCCCGCCCCGGCGAGGCAGGCGGGCTCGAGCGTTCCCGATGTGAGAACGGGGCTCAAGGGCGGGCTCCCTTCGAGTCCATCGGGGACAGGATAGTGACGGCGCAGGAGGGAGGCAACGCTCCGCCGGTCTCGTTACACCGGGTTCGGTAGGTCGATGAACTCCCACTCGACGTCGAGCTTTTCCGCGATCCGCCGCGCGAGCGCCTGGACGCCGGAGGTCTCGGTGGCGTAGTGGCCCGCGGCGACGAAGTGAATCCCGGCCTCCTTCGCCGCGTGCTTCGTCGGCTCCGCTGCCTCGCCGGTCAGGAAGAGGTCGTAGCGCTCGTCGGCCGCGGCGGCGACGTAGCGGGCCGCCCCGCCCGTGAGGATCGCGACCCGGTCGACCTCCTCGGGCCCGTAGGGGAAGACGAGCGGAGCGCGTCCCGTGAGCTTCTCGACTCGCTCTGCGAACCCCGCGATCGAGAGGGGCTTCTCGATGCGCCCGCCCCAGCCCCACTCGGTGAAGCGCTGCCGTTCGCCGATACCGAGCTCGCGGGCCACGTTCGCGTTGTTCCCGACCTCGGGGTGCGCGTCGAGCGCCAGGTGGTACGCGACGAGGCTGAGATCGTGATCGAAGAGCGCCCGTAAGCGCTCGCGCATGACCGGCCCGATCTCGCGTCGATCCCTCTCCCAGAAGAGCCCGTGGTGGACGAGGACCATCTGCGCGCCCGCTTCCGCGGAGCGGCGGAAGAGCTCGCGGGAGGCCGAGACGCCGCAGGCGAGCTTCTCGACTCGCTCCGCGCCTGCGACCTGGAGCCCCATCGGTCCGTAGTCGGGGTACGAAGAGACGTCCAGGAGCTCGTCGGCGAAGGCGAGGATGTCGTCGCGTGTAGCCACCGGCCCGGCTCCGATACCCTATGCGGGCTCGGGGTGTGGCGCAGTCTGGTAGCGCGCGCCGTTCGGGTCGGCGAGGTCCCCGGTTCAAATCCGGGCACCCCGATCCCACGACGGGGGAGCCCCAGGTTCCCCCGTTCCCCCCCTCCTTCGTCGGACTCGACGACGTCGCCCGTGCCGCCGGGCGTGGCTATCCTCAGATCATGGCCGATCGGCTCCGGGTGGCGTGCGTGCAGCTCAACTCGGGCACCGTCAAGGCGGACAACCTCGAGAAGGCGGAGCGCCTCGTCGCGCTCGCGGCGGCGACGGGCGCGGACGTCGTCGTCCTGCCCGAGAAGTGGAACGCGATCGGCTCCGTCGAGACGCTTCGCGAGAATGCGGAGCCGCTCGTCGGGGGCGAGTCCGTGGAGGCGATGGGGGAGTGGGCGCGCCGCCACGGGATCACGCTCGTCGGCGGATCGTTCACGGAGATCCGCGAAGGGCGCGAGAAGCTTTCCAACACGTGCCCCGTCTTCGACCCGTCCGGCGAGCTCGTCGCCCTCTACCGGAAGATCCACATGTTCGACGTCGAGGTCGGCGGCCACGTATACCGCGAGTCGGAGGCCGAGGAGCCGGGCGAGGAGACGCTCGTCTGCGAGCTCGAGGGTTGGCGAGTAGGTCTCTCCGTCTGCTACGACCTGCGCTTCCCGGAGCTCTACCGGATTCTGGCCCTCGGGGGCGCCGAGCTCGTCACCGTTCCGGCCGCGTTCACGCTCTACACCGGGAAGGACCACTGGGAGCTCCTCCTCCGCGCCCGCGCGGTCGAGAACCAGTGCTACGTGGCGGCCGCGAACGAGTGGGGGACGCACGAGGGCGGCAAGGCGAGCTACGGACGCTCCTCGATCATCGACCCCTGGGGCGTCGTCCTCGCGCAGGCGGCCGACGAGGACACCGTGCTCTCGGCCGAGCTCGACCGCGCCCACCTCGAGCGAATCCGCCGCACGCTTCCCTCGCTCGCGAACCGCCAGCCCGCCGCGTATCGGTGGCCGACGACGGTTTAGGGGCGGGGCTCGCCTCGCCCTCGGCCGTCCGGGCCGTCCTCTTCGACGTCGACTTCACGCTCGCGAAGCCGGGACCGCTCCTCGGCGGGCCGGGCTACCGGGAGGCCGCCGCGCGCTACGGGCTCTCGCTCGAGGCCGATCGGTACGGGGAGGCCCGGCAGGCGGCGCTCCTCGACCTCCAGCGTCACCCCGAGCTCGACCACGACGAGGAGATCTGGGTTCGGTTCACCGAGGACATTCTGCGAGGCATGGGCGCCGAGGGGCCGAACATCCGCGAGATCGCACTCGAGATCACTCGTGCCTGGGAGCGCTCCGAAAACTTCGAGCTCTACGAGGACGTCCTGCCGACGCTCGCCGAGCTCCGCCGGCACGGCCTCCGGATCGCGCTCGTCTCGAACACGAGCCGCGATCTGGACGCGTTCGTCCGCCACTTCTCGCTCGACGTGGACGCGTGGATCTCCTCGGGGAGCCACGGGAAGGTGAAGCCGAGCCCGACGATCTTCCGCGCCGCCCTCGAGCTCGTCGAGACGGAGCCCGAGCGCGCCGCGATGGTCGGGGACTCGCCGGACGACGACGTCGAGGGCGCCGCCGCGCTGGGGATGCGCGCGTTCCTCCTCGATCGAGAGACGCGCTTCCCGGACCGCGGCGACGTTCTCCCCGACCTCCGCGCGCTCCCTGCGGCGCTCGGGCTCGTTGGCGTCCGCGCGTAATCCCGACGTCGGGCTCGCCCCCGTCCAGCCGCTCAGCGGCTTCGTCGCCCCGCCGGGGCAGCTCGTGTGGATGCTCGGACTCGGAGCGTTCGGGCTCGCGTGGTCGATCACGACGGTCGCGGCGTACCTCCCGCCCGTGCTCGAGGGCTTCACCGACTCGAGCGCGCTCATCGGCCTCGTCCTCGCCTCCGAGGGCGCCTTCGCTCTGCTCGTTCCGCTCCTCGTCGGTCCGATGAGCGACGCGACGGAGACCTCGATCGGCCGCCGACGCCCGTTCATGCTGCTCGCCCTGCCGCCGATGGCCGTGACGCTCGCTGCCGTCGCCTTCATGCCCGACCTCATGACGACTGCCCTCGCGCTCTGCGCCTTCTTCTTCGCCTACTACGTCTACGAGCCGCCGTACCGCGGGCTCTACCCGGACTGCCTTCCGGCCACGCTGTTCGGGAGCTCGCAGGGAGTGCAGCACGTCTACCGGGGGGTCGCGCTCGGCGGTGCGCTCGTCGGAGGCGGAATCCTTCTCGACGTCTGGAAGCCCTTCCCGTTCGTGCTCGCCGCGGCGATCGCGCTCGCCGCATGCGGCGCGGTGATCGTCTTCGTCCGCGAGCCGCGCCCGCGGAGTCGTCAGTACGCGCATCTCAGAACCTACTTTCTGACACCGTGGCGGATCGTGCGGGGAGACCGCAACGTCCGCCGCTTCCTGATCGCGAACACCGCCTGGGAGGCGACGTTCGCCGGGATGCGAACCTTCGTCGTCCTCTACGTGGTCGACGGTCTTGAACAGCCGCTCTACGTCTCGTCGGCGATCCTCGCCGTGATCGCTGTCGCTTACCTCGTCGCGGCGGCCGCGTCGGCTCGCTTCGGCGACCGCTGGGGCCTCGGAAACGTGATCCTCGGCGCGTCGGTCGTCTACGGGATCGGGCTTCTTGTGGGCGGCCTGGCCAGCGAGTGGCGGTGGTGGTATCTCGGCGCCATCGCCGTCGTCGCGCTTGCCGCGGGCACGGTCATGACGCTCGCGTGGGGTCTCCTCTTCAAGCTCATGCCGCCCGAGGGCCGGGGGGCGGTAGCGGGGCTCGCGACGATGACGAAGGGCCTCGGGCTCCTCGTCGGCCCGCTCGCGGTGGGAGGTGCGGTTGACCTTTTCGCGCCCGTCCTCGAGTCGACCGAGGGCTACGCAATCGTCTGGCCGACGGTCGCGATCCCGATTCTCGCCGCGATCCCGCTCGTTACCCGCCTCGCCGAGGCCGAGCGGCTCAGAGACACGGGCTCGCTCCCGGCCTGACGAGGCCGAATCCCCACAACCTGTGGCGGTACGCATAGAACACGGTTTGCGCCGAGCGGCCGGCGGAAACGAGCGCCACGTACCCGGGGCAGCGGTGCTCGTCGACGACGAGGGTCGCCTCCGAGATCTCGGTTTCCGGCGCGCCGAGCGCCAGCCCGTCGACCGTCCGCCAGCCGCGCGGCCGCCAGACCGTGAAGACGTGCACGACGCGGCTTCGCCGAAAGACGACACCGGCGCCCTCCGCATTGAACGGGCGGTAGTTGAAGTACCACGTCTCTCGCGGGCAGTCGCGGCAGACGCCGTGCCGCTTCCCCCAGAGGCGAAGCACGTCGGCCTTCGTCATGCCGAGCTCGATCCCCGCGAGGCTCTCGCCCGGGGAGAGGACGCCGGCCGAAGGCGGTGCGGCGGCGGCGGGCGCGAGCGCCAAGGCGGCGGCGAGAACCGGAAGCGCGGCGCGCAAGCGCACGTTCCGAGGATAAGGCGAACGTCGACGAGGGAGGACGCCGTGAACGTGCAAAGCGACCAGTGGGACGTGGAGAGGGAGTCGGTTCGGATCCGTCACATCGGCCACCGGTTGGGCAGCGAGCTGATCGGCGGCGTGCTGCTCGAGCTCCGCCCGGGACATCGGGGGCCGTACCACCTGCATCACGGAAACGAGGAGCTCGCGCTCGTCGTCGCCGGAACCCCGACCGTCCGCGGACCGGCCGACCAGCGCCAGCTCGGCCCGGGAGACCTGGCGTTCTTCCCGCGCGGCCCGGAGGGGCTGCACGCGCTCGAGAACCACTCGCAGGAGCCCGCACGCGTGCTCCTGCTGTCGTCCAAGGTGTCTCCGGACGTGACCGAGCGGCCCGACGAGAGCCTCGTCGGTGTCTTCGCCGGCGACGTCCCGACGCTCGGCCGCGACGCTCCCTTCGAGGCGTTCTTCCCTGTTGACGCCGCTCGGCGAGGCTAGCGCGCGAGAAGCGCCGGAGCCCAGGACGCGATCGGGGAGACGTCGCCGTCGCGGCCGTTCAGGTCGCGGTAGCCGAGCGCGTGCTCGGCCTGCATCATCTTGTGCACCTGCGTCGTGCCCTCGTAGATGATCGGGGCGCGGGCGTTTCGGAAGTACCGCTCGATTCCGTACTCCGCCGAGTAGCCGTACGCCCCGTGCACTTGGATCGCGAGGTGTGCAGTGCGGAACGCGGCCTCGGTCGCGTGCCACTTCGCGAGGCTCGTCTCACGCGTGTTTCGCACGCCCTTGTCCTTGAGCCAGGCGGCCTGCATGACGAGGAGCTTCGACGTCTCGTAGGCGAGGACCATCTCGGCGATCATGTCCTGCACGAACTGGTGGCGGCCGATCGGCTTGCCGAACGTCTCCCGCTCACGCGCGTACTCGACCGAGCGCTCGAGGCAGGCGCGGATCACGCCGCACGCGCCGGCGGCGACGGTGAAGCGGCCCTGGTCGAGGCCGTGCATCGCGATCTCGAAGCCCCGGCCCTCCTCGCCGACGAGGTTCTCGGCCGGGACCTCGACGTCCTCGAAGAAGAGCTCCCCGGTCGACCCCGCCCACACGCCGAGCTTGTGCTCCGTCTCCGCCGAGGAGACCCCGGGCCAAGCAGTCTCGACGACGAAGGCCGAGATGCCGTGGTGCTTCCCGCCCGGGTCGGTCTTCGCGAAGACGAGGGCGTGGTCGGCAACCGTCGCGTACGAGATCCAGTTCTTCTGCCCGTTCAGGACGTAGACGTCGCCCTCGCGCCGCGCCGTCGTCTTCATGTTCGCGACGTCCGACCCAGCGGCGGGCTCCGTCAAGCCGAAGCACGCGAGCCGCTCCCCACGCGCCTGCGGGACGAGGTAGCGCTCCTTCTGTTCCTCGTCGGCGTAGCGGAGGAGCACGAGCGAGTTCAGCCCGACGTGCACCGAGATCAGCGTCCGGAAGGCCGCCTCGCCGCGCTCGATCTCCTCGCAGGCGAGCGCCTCGGAGACGAAGTCCATCCCCGCCCCGCCGTAACCCTCGGGGACGACGATCCCGAGCAAGCCCAGGTCGACCATCCCCTCGATCACCGACATGTCGAGGTGGTGGTTGATGTCGTTCTCGACGGCGTTCGGAAGGACGCGATCCTCCACGAACTGGCGAACCGTCTCCTGCACCTCCCGCTGCTCGGGCGTGAGCTCGAAGTCCACCGACTTAGTGTACGGGGCCGTCGATGCTGGCCGTGTTCGCCCAGGCGCTCGTCGCCGCCCTCGGCCTCGCGTCACAGCCGCCGGATCCCCTCGCGCCGCTCGCGCCGCGCGAGAAGGCGGCGCTCGTCGTCGTCTCGGGCCTTCCCGCCCCTGGCGGCGTCGCGGGCGTCCTCGTTCGCCGCTGGGATCGCGATTCCGTGCGTCCCCCGCGCGCTCTCGTCTTCGTCGACCAGGAGGGCGGCGGCGTGCGAGCGCTCCCCGAGCTTCCGCCGGCGACGTGGCCCTCCGCGTACGGGAGCGTTCGCGCGGCCTTCGCGGCCGGCCGAGCCACGGGCCGTGCGCTTCGTCGGGCCGGAGTCGACGTCGACCTCGCGCCCGTGGTCGACGCGCCGACCGGTCCGCTCGGGCTGCGACATTTCCGTGCTCCACGGTTCGCGGTCGCCTTCGCGCGCGGGCTCGTGGCGGGCGGCGTTGCGGGCTGCGCGAAGCACTTCCCGGGCCTCGGGACGGCCAGCCACTCGACCGACGAGCGGATCCGGGTGCCGGCCCGCGTGACACGGCACGAGCTGGCGGCGTTTCGACGGGCGATCCGGGTCGGTCTCCCGTGCGTCATGACGAGCCACGCGGTGTATCGCCGGTTCGGATGGAAGCGGGCCGTCACGTCACCCGCGGCGTATCGGCTGCTACGCCGGATCGGCTTCGACGGCGTCGCGGTCACGGACTCGCTCTCCGTCGCGAGCGGCCCCTGGCCGGTGCGATGGGCGGTTCGTGCTGTGAGAGCGGGCGCCGACCTCGTTCTCTTCACCAGCCCGCGCGACGCCCGACGTGCCATCCGTGCCCTCCTTCCGCTCGCGCGCGACGGCGTCCTCGACGTGCACGTCCGTCGCGTCCTTTCGCTCCGTCGATCCCTCGGCCTCGCCCGCCTGCCCGCGACCAGCGGCGAGCGGAGAAGGCGTTGGTAGACTCGCCGCCCTCGTGCGCGCCGAGGTCGACGTCCGGCCCGTGCGCGCGTGCGGCCGCGCGCGCGCTCGCTCCGCCTCCCTTCGTGCGCTCCCGTTGCGAGCGATCGCGACCCGCGGCGGTGCCGGACTCGCCGTCCTCGCGCTCGCGGTCGGAGTCTTTCTCGCGGGCTCGTCGGGTCATATCGCGGCCGGCGTTCGCGTCGCGGGCATGAAGGTCGCGGGACAGACGCCGGCGGAGGCGGTTCGCGCGCTCGAGCGCGCGGCCGCCCGCTACCGCTCCGTGCCGGTCGTGCTCACGGACGGCGGTCGAAGCTTTTCTCTGCGCCCGAGCGATCTCGACGCACGCGTCGACTGGACGAAGCTCGCCGCGGACGCGCAGGCGAAGGGGAACTGGCCGATGCCGTTTCGCGGGCTGAAGCGCGCGTGGTTGCTCGTGTTCGGGGCGGATGTCGTTCCCGTCGCGGACGTCTACGAGCCGCGCCTCGAGTTCGAGGTCGCGCGCATCGCGAAGCGACTCGACCGCCCAGGGCGTGACGCCGCGATCGTCCTCACCGGACTCGATCCGCACATCGTCCCGGATCGCGACGGGCGGACGCTCGCGCGCGACGAGGCAGCCGACGTCGTCCGGCGTTCGGTCGCCGGCTTCGACCGCGCGCCTGTCGCTCTCCCCGTCCGCACAGCTCCGTCGGAGGTGACGGCCGACGACCTCGAGCCCGTCCTCGTGCAGGTCGAGCGGGCGCTCTCGGCCTCGGTTCGCTTCGGGTGGAACGACGCGCACTGGCTCGTGCAGCCGCGTGAGCTCGCCGGCCTCCTTCGCCTCCCCGCCGATGGGCGCCGCGTGCTCGAGATCGGGGGGTCGGGCGCCGACCGCTACTTCGGGACGCTGGCGCGTGCGGTCAATCGGAAAGCCCGGAACGCGTCCTTCGCGATCGCCGACAACGGGCGCGTACGCATCGTCCCGGGAGCGAAGGGGCGCGTCCTCGACGTGCCGGCGACCGCGAAGGCGCTTCTCGCGGCCGCGCTCTCGATCGATCGACGGGAGGCCGAGCTCGTCGTCCGCGAAATCGAGCCGAAGCTGACGACCAAGCGCGCCCGCGCGCTCGGCGTGACGCGCGTACTCTCGAGCTACTCGACCGCCTACTCGGGAACCGCCGACCGAATCCGAAACCTCCGGCTCGCGGTATCGCTCCTCGACGGGACGACGCTCGCACCCGGCGCGACCTTCTCCTTCAACGAGGTCGTCGGGCCGCGCACCGCCAAGCGCGGTTTCCGGATCGCTCCTACCATCGTCGACGGCGAGTACAAGGACGCCGTGGGCGGGGGCGTCTCCCAGGTGGCGACGACCGTGTTCAACGCGGCCTGGGAGGCGGGGCTCAAGATCACGGCGCGAAGCGGGCACAGCCTCTTCATCAGCCGCTATCCCCTCGGACGCGACGCGACCGTCAACTACCCCGACGTCGATCTCCGGTTCGTGAACGACACGAAGGACTGGCTCGTCGTCCGCGGCCGCTCGTCGGACGCGGGGATCGAGATCAGCCTGCTCGGCGGCGCCGCGAATCGACGCGTCGTCAGCGATCCGGGCGAGCTTCGCGAGACAAGCCCGCCGGAGGTCGAGACGGTCCCCGATCCGACCCTCCACGTCGGCGAGGACGTCGTCGTCGACGCGGGCGAGCCGGCACGCGCGATCGCCGTCCGGCGAACGGTCTACGAGCGCGGCCGCATGCTCTACGACGAGACGTGGTACACGACCTACCTCTCAGAGGCCAAGATCCTCCGCGTCGGGACGATCCCGCTCCCGGTCCCGAAGGAAGAGCCGAAGGAGCCGCCGCCCGCACTCCCGACCGCTCCCGGAGGCGACGAGCCCGCTGCGCCGCCGACTCCCCCCGCGCCGCCTGCCCCGCCACCGTCGACGACGTCGCCGACGTCGACGACCGCGCCGAACCCTCGGCCGCGCTAAGAGCCCTCCGCCGCCTCGATCAACTCGACGAGCCAGCCGGGCACGCGCGTCGGGCGGAGCGTCCGTGCGTCCACGGTCGCGTGGGCCGTCCACCCGTCGGCGACGAGGCCGGCCGGCTCACTCACCCGCTGCACCGCGTACTCGAACCGAAACCGCGCCCCCTGGAGGTCGACGACGCGAGCATGGACCCGAAGCGCGTCGTCGAAACGGCAGGGAATCGCGTAGCGGACGTGCGTCTCGAGCGTCAGCGCCTCGAAGCCGCGCTCGATCATCGCGCGGTAGCCACCGTCGAAGCGGGCGAGGTAGGCGACGCGGGCGACCTCGAACCAGTTCAGGTAGACGGCGTTGTTTGCGATTGCCTGAGCATCCGTCTCGCTGAAGCGGACGCTGAGGTCGGTGGAGAAGCGGAATCCCTCCAAGGCGACGAACTCTCGCAGCGGCCGGTCGCGCGAGGCAAGCGGTGACTATGCGTCTCTCCCGCGGGGTATCGTTCGCTCGGGCTGCAAGAGGAGGGATCGCATGACCGACCAGGGCAAGAAGCCGTCCGACGCAAGCGTGATCACGCGTCTCGCCGGCCGGGGCGAGGACGCGCTCACGAGACTGATGGACGATCTCGGCAGGAACCCCCGAGTCACCGACGCCCTTTCGCGGACGATGGCGGCGAAGGGGAAGGTCGACGAGACGACGCGGAGGACGCTGGGCCAGGTCGGTCTCGCCGCCGCGGGCGAGATCCGCGACCTCCGCGAAGGGCTCGAGCGGCTCGAGAAGCGGCTCGAGGATCTCGAGCGCCGGTCGACGAGTGAACCGACCCGTGCGGGCCGGAAACCGGCGGCCTCGACGATGTCCTCGGGCGGGACGCCGAGGAAGAGTCCAGTCCCGCCGCCCTCGGGGCCGAGCTCGACTGAGGGATCCCCGAGCACGCCGCCCGAGTCCCCCTCCGCCGGTCCTTCCGGCGCTTCCCCCTAGGCGGTCACGCGCAGCCGAAGCGCCCCCGGCACGACCTCGAACGTCGCCGGCGTCGTGCCCGGCTGCTCGCCGTCGAGAGCGATCGGAAGCGGCGAGGCGGACTCGACGGCGATTTTTCGTCCGCGGAGGCGCTCGATCTTCGCGTGGCCCAAGTGGCGTCCGCGGTAGATCTTCGGGAAGGTCGCCAGGAAGTCGGTCTTCGTCACGTCTCCGATGAGGAGGACGTCGAAGACGCCGTCGTCCGCGGCCGCGAGCGGCGTCGCCCGCATCCCGCCCGCCGTGTACTCGCCGTTCATCGCGAGGACCTCGAACATGCGACCCGTCCGACGATCGTCGTCGACGCGCACCTCGACCTCGACGCTCTTCCACCACGCGAACACGGCCACGGTGGCCCAGATGAACGAGACGCGCCCGCCGAACGCCTTCGAAGACGCATTGGCCCGGCCGGCGATGGCGCCGCTGATTCCGGCCCCAGCGAAGTTCGCGAAGTACGTCTCCGCGGGCGCTCCGCCGGGAACGGTGTAGGAGGCGCGGCCGATGTCGATCGAACGAGTGGCGCCCTCGCACGCGACGGCGATCGCCTGGTCGAGCTTCGTCGGGATCCTGAGGCTCCGCACGAAATCGCTTCCCGTCCCGCACGAGAGCACGGCGAACTCGACGTCGCGGGCGCCCGAGCGAACGAGCCCGTTCACCGCCTCGTGGATCGTGCCGTCGCCGCCCACCGCGACGACGGTGCGCGCGCCCCCGGCGGCGGCGCCCTCGGCCAGCTCGACGATCTCGCCGGGTCTCCCACTGACGAGCGCCTCGCCGACGAGCCCCGCAGCCTTCGCGCGTCGCGCGATGTCCGGCCAGCGCCGCCCAGTCGACCCGTTTGCGGACGCCGGGTTGACGAGGAAGACGACGTCGGTCACCCGTGGCCGTCGGAGCTGATCGTGGCGAGGGCGAGCTCGGTCATCTGGTCGACGGCGGCTCGGAGGTCCGTGTCGGAGATTCGCTCGAACTCACCCTCGACGATCACATCGCTCACGGTCAGGAGGCAACCCGCCTGCACCTTGCGAAGCGCGCCGAGCGTGAAGAGGACGGCGGCCTCCATCTCGACGCCGAGAATGCCTCGCTCCGACCAGCGGCGCGCTCGTTCGGCGTCCGGGTCGTAGAAGACGTCGCTCGATACGATCGGGCCGACGCGGACCGAGCGACCGAGCTCCTTGGCTGCATGGACGGCGGCATGAATGAGACTCCAGTCGGCGGTGGGCGCGTGCGGCTCGCCGCCGACGTAGTGGACGGCCGTCTGGTCTGCCGGGACGGCGGAGATGGCGACGATCAGGTCGCCGAGCCGAAGGTCGGGCTGCAGCCCGCCGCACGTCCCGATCCGAAGCAGCCGCTTCACGCCCAGCTGGACGAGCTCCTCGATCACGATCCCGGCCGACGGGCAGCCCATCCCCGTCGCCTGAACCGACACGGGACACCCGTTGTACATGCCGGTGTAGCCGAGCATCCCGCGCTCCGCGTTTCGCTCCTCGGCCGACTCGAGGAACGTCTCGGCGATGTACTTCGCGCGGAGCGGGTCGCCCGGGAGGAGGCAGGCCTCGGCGTAGTCGCCCTGCTCGGCGCGAACATGGATGGGCACGCGCCGGAGCCTACTTTCGGCGGGCGATTCGCGACGGGGAGGGGAAGTATCGTCTCGTTGTGGCGCGGCTCGTTCGACGCCCGACGCTCCCGCAGATCCTCGCCTTTTGCGACGAGGACCCGGTCGAGCGCGTCTTCCTCGCGGACGTCGCGCTTCGCGGCCTCGGCCGCTTCGCGGCGCTCGCCGACGGAGGACGTCTGACGGCGCTTTGCCACGTCGGCGCGAACGTCGTCCCCTCGGGTCGTGGGACCAAGCGCTTCGCCGACGTCGCAGTCGAGGGCGAGCCCCGCATGATCGTCGGGGAAGAGCACGCCGTCACCGAGCTCTGGGAAGCGCTGCACGAGCGGGTTCCCCGCCCAGTCGACGACCGACCCGGCCAGCCCGTCTACGTGCTCGACGAGCCGCCGCCGCCCGGGGAGAGCGCGCTTCGCCCGGCGGCACTCGACGACTTGGAGCTGCTCGTCCCCGCCTCGGCCCAGGCCTACGTGGAGGAGGTCGGCGTGGACGCGTACGCGCGCGACCCCGCCCTCTTCGAGTGGCGAACGCGCGCGCAGGTCGAGGAGGGCCGGAGCTGGCTCTGGCGTCGCGACGGCCACATCCTCTTCAAGGCGGAGGCCTCGGCGTGGACGGACAAGGCGGTGCAGCTCCAGCAGGTCTGGGTCGAGCCCGCCTTCCGCGGACGCGGCTATGCGAAGCGGGGGCTTCGAGACCTCTGCCGCCTCCTCCTCGCGCGGACGCCGGTCGTTTGTCTCTTCGTCCGACCGGAGAACGCGGCCGCGATCGCGCTCTACGAGTCGGTCGGAATGCGGCGTACGATCGCGTACCGATCGCTGATCTTCGCGTGAGGGGAGAGCACAGTCTCGGCCGTCGGCGCCGCACCGGGGCGCGTCGGGGAAGACTCGCTCGCTCGCCCTACAATGCGGTATGGACGCGGCGGCCCTTCGAGCTCGGATCGAAGAGCACGTCCACCGGCACGACCTGATCCCACCTGGCGGCGACGTCCTCTGTCTCGTCTCCGGCGGCGCGGACTCGACCTGCATGTGGCACGCGCTCGGGCGGCTCGGCTACCACGTCGACGCGCTGCACGTGAATCACGGGCTTCGCGGCGCCGAGTCGGAGGCGGATGCGCGCTTCTGCGCCGAGGAGCTCGGCGCGGCGATCGTCGAGGCGCCCGCACGGACGGGCTCCGAGGCCGAACTGCGCGAGCTCCGCTACTCCTTCGAGACCCCCCGCCGGCGCGCGACCGCCCACACCGCGTCCGACCAGGTGGAGACGATCCTCTACCGGCTCGCGACGAGCGGGGCGACGACGGGGATTCGGGTCAAGCGTGACGACGGCGTCGTTCGCCCGCTCCTCGGCGTGTCTCGCGACGAGACCGAGGCGTACTGTCGCGCCGAGGGCCTCGCCTTCCGAGTCGACTCCTCGAACCCGGACACGGTCCGCGGCCTGATCCGTCGCGAGATCGTCCCGGCGCTTCGGCGGCTCCACCCGGCGGCCGAGCGGAACGTCCTCGCTGCGCTCGCGCCGCCGGCGAAGCTCCCAACCGCCTCCCTTCGCGTCCTCTCGGAGCTCCTGTCGTCGACGGAGGGCTCGCGCCGCGTCGACCTCGGCGGCGGGAAAGTCGCCGTCCGCGAGTACGGCTCGGTCTGGATCGAGCGCGGCCCCGTCTCCCTTGACGCGCCCGTTCGCTGGGGCCCATGGACGATCGAGCCGCACCGGGCCGGCCTCCGGGTGCGCGGCTGGCGGGCGGGCGACCGCCTCGCGAACCGGCGAAAGAAGGTGCAGGATCTCTTCGTCGACGCGCGGGTCCCGCGCTCGGAACGCGAGGCGTGGCCCCTCGTCGTCCGGGGCGACGAGGTGGTCGCGGTTCCCGGCATCGCCACCGCCCCCGGGTGGGAAGATGCGGTGACGGCGCGGAGGGAGGACCAATGAGCTCGGAGCCGCTTTCGGGGGTCGTCCGCGAGCCCGTGGCCGACCTCGAGGCCGGCGTCTCGGAGATCCTGGTCGACGAGGTGACGTTGCAGCGCCGGGTCGCCGAGCTCGGCGCCGAGATCTCGGCCGACTACGGCGGACGCGATCTCCTCCTCGTCGGCGTCCTCAAGGGTGCGATCTTCCTGATGGCCGACCTGATGCGCCGAATCGACCTGCCTTGCGAGGTCGACTTCATGGCGATCTCGAGCTACGGCGCGGGGGTCGACTCTTCGGGGGTCGTGCGAATCCTCAAGGATCTCGACGTCTCGATCGAAGGAAGAAACGTGCTGATCGTCGAGGACATCGTCGACTCGGGACTCACGCTCTCCTACCTCATTCGAAACCTGGAGGCGCGCCGTCCCGCTTCGCTCGAGACGTGCGCCCTCCTAACGAAGCCGGAGCGGCGCGAGAACGACGTCGAGTGCCGCTACATCGGGTTCGAAATCCCAAATCGGTTCGTGATCGGGTACGGGCTAGACTTCGCCGAGCGCTACCGCAACCTCCCCTACATCGGGGTGTTGCGGGACGAGCTGATCGCGCAAGCTGAGACCCGGTAGCAGAACCACCGCGATGGGGCGGGCGAACACCCAGTGCTAGGCTTTCGGCGAGGACAGGACACTTCTTGAGCCGTTTCTTTCGTAGCGCACTCTTCCCGCTCATCCTGATCGTCCTGCTCGTCTGGCTCGCCTCGCACACGCTGCTTCCGAACCGAGACGAGCACAAGAAGATCGCGTACAGCGAGCTGATCAATCGGGTCGAGGCCGATCCCGAGCTCGTCGACAACCTCGTCTTCAACCCGAAGAGCCGCTCGATCGAGGCGGAGATCGGAAGCCAGAAGGTCAAGACGAACTACCCGAGCGACGAGTCGCAGGCGGCATTCCAGGAGACCCTCGAGACCAAGGGCGTCGCGTTCGACTCGAAGGGGACCGGGGAGTCGGCGTGGTGGTCGTTCCTCACGTATCTCCTGCCTTTCATCCTCTTCTTCGGCTTCTGGATCTTCCTGATGAACCAGGTCCAGGGCGGCGGGTCGAAGGTGATGAGCTTCGGCAAGAGCCGCGCCAAGCGGATGGCGCCCGACTCTCCCAAGATCACGTTCAAGGACGTCGCCGGCGTCGACGAGGCGGTGGAGGAGCTTCAGGAGATCAAGGAGTTCCTCGAGAACCCGAAGAAGTTCCAGGCCCTCGGCGCTCGCATCCCGAAGGGGGTCCTTCTCTACGGGCCGCCGGGGACGGGGAAGACGCTCCTCGCGCGCTCGGTCGCAGGCGAAGCGGGCGTCCCGTTCTTCTCGATCTCGGGCTCCGACTTCGTCGAGATGTTCGTCGGCGTCGGCGCGTCGCGGGTGCGCGACCTCTTCGAGCAGGCCAAGCAGGCGAGCCCTTGCATCATCTTCATGGACGAGATCGACGCGGTCGGCCGTCACCGCGGCGCCGGTCTCGGCGGCGGGCACGACGAGCGCGAGCAGACGCTGAACCAGCTCCTCGTCGAGATGGACGGCTTCGAGATGAAGGACAACATCATCCTGATCGCCGCCACCAACCGCCCCGACATCCTCGACCCCGCGCTCCTCCGGCCCGGCCGCTTCGATCGCCAGATCGTCGTCGACCGGCCGGATCGGAACGGGCGGCGGAAGATTCTCGAGGTGCATACGAAGGGGAAGCCGATCGACCCCGACATCGACCTCGACACCCTCGCCGCCGGGACACCCGGGTTCACGGGCGCCGATCTCGCGAACCTCGTCAACGAGGCGGCGCTCCTCGCCGCCCGGCGCGGCAAGAAGACGATCGCCGGGCAAGAGCTCGAGGAGGGGATCATGCGCGTGATCGCCGGCCCGGAGAAGAAGACGCGCCTCCTCTCCGAGCACGAGCGGAAGGTGACGGCCTACCACGAAATGGGTCATGCGCTCGTCGGCCACTACCTTCCGAACTGCGACCCGGTCCACAAGATCTCGATCATCAGTCGCGGCCAGGCGCTCGGCTACACGATCTCGCTTCCGGCCGAAGACAAGTTCTTGACCACGCGCTCCGCCCTCATGGATCAGATGGCCATGACGCTCGGCGGCCGCGGGGCCGAGGAGCTCGTCTTCCACGAGGTGACAACGGGCGCCGCGAACGACCTCGAGAAGGTCACGCAGACGGCGAAGCACATGATCATGCGCTACGGGATGAGCGAGAAGCTCGGGCCGCGTGTGCTGGGGAGAAACCACGACATGCCGTTCCTCGGTCGCGACATGGGGGCCGAGCCGGACTACTCCGAGGAGATCGCGCGCGAGATCGACGACGAGATCCGCCGGGTCATCGAGGAGGCGCACGAGCGGGCCGTGCAGGTGCTCCGCGACCACATTGGCGAGCTCCACCAGATCACGGAGCTCCTGATCGAGCGCGAGACGATCGACAAGGATCAGTTCGAGCGGCTCCTCGCCGGCGAGGCACCCGAGAGCGTGTTCGCCGAGGAGGAGGAGGCGGGGCCGAAGCCCGAGAAGGAGCCGGAGCGAAAGCCGCGCGCCGAGCCGAAGCCGCGTCCGTTCCCGCTCCCCGGCGCGACCATGCAGCCTCCGCCCCCCGAGCCCTCGAAGGGCTAGCGGTCGGCCGAAGCAGGGCGCCGCCCCTACGATAGGGCCGTGGGCCCGTCGCTCGAGGAACGCTTCCCGCGGCCGTCCATCGTCGGAATCGTGAACGTCACGCCCGACTCGTTCTCGGGCGACGGGGTGCCCGACGCGGCGACGGCCGCCGCCCGGGCGCGCGGGATGGTCGCGGAAGGCGCCGCCCTCGTCGACGTCGGCGGCGAATCCACCCGGCCGGGGTCGGAAGGCGTGTCGCTCGACGAGGAGCTCCGCCGGGTCGTTCCCGTCCTCGAGGAGCTTCGCGGCGAGCTGGCGGTCTCGATCGACACCGCCAAGGCCGAGGTGGCGCGGCGGGCGCTCGCGCTCGGCGCCGTCATGGTGAACGATGTCACCGCCCTCCGCGGGGATCCCGAGCTGGCCTCCGTCGTCGCCGATTCCCGCGCGTACCTCTGCCTGATGCACATGCTCGGCGAGCCGCGGACGATGCAGCTCGATCCCCGCTACGACGACGTCGTCTCCGAGATCGCCCGCTTTCTCGACGAGCGCCTCGCCTTCGCGCTGCGCGAGGGGATCGGCGAGCACCGGATCTGTCTCGACCCCGGGATCGGATTCGGAAAGACGGTCGACCACAACCTCGAGCTGATCGCCCGCCTCGACGAGATCGTCGCGCTCGGCCGGCCCGTCCTCGTCGGCGCATCGCGGAAGCGCTTCCTCGGGCGGATCCTCGGTGATCCGGAGGCGGTGACCGGCCCCGTCGCGGCCGGGGTGGCGGCTGCAGTCGTCGCATACGAGCGCGGCGCCGCGCTCTTTCGCGTACACGACGTCCGCGAGCACGTGGAGGCGCTCGCCGCTGCTCGCGCGTTCGAGGCCGCCGCCGCGTGACCGAGGCGCTCGTCGAAATCCGCGGGCTCGAGCTCCGCGGGTTCCACGGAGCGACGGAGCGCGAGCGCCAGGAGGGGCAGACGTTCGTCTTCGACGTGACGCTCACGGTCGAGACGCCGGCGGTCGAGACGGACGAGCTCGCCCAGACGGTCGACTATCGAGAGGTCGTCGCGTGCATCTCGAAGATCTCGAACGGGAAGCGGTTCGAGCTCCTCGAGGCGCTCGCCGGCGCCGTCGGAGACGAGCTCGTTGCGCGCTTCCCGATCGTGGATGCGCGCGTGCGGGTCCGGAAGCCGGAGGTCCGACTCGCGGCCCCGGTCGAGTACACGGCCGCGACCGTCGTCCGCCCGTAGGAGAATCGGCGGAACGTCGCTCGCCGCCGGGGAGAGCCACGCCCGGCGGCTCGGACTCGATTTCGCGGACGCTTCCTGGCTAGCCCGTCTGGACGGGAGGAGGCTCGCTCACCGCGAGCCCGAAGTCGAATTCGGCGTCGTCGTCTCGAGGAACGCCCCGGCACGAGTAGACGGTGCGCCGGCGGCAGGCGAAGCGCGTGCTCGCGTTCGTCAGGACGAGGACGACGCGGCGGATGGCGCCGAAGTTCTCGACGACGATCCGCCACCGGCCGGACGCCTCGTCGTACGCCGCCGGGACCTGGACGACCGATCCGTCCCGGCGCTCGACGACCGCGCTCCCCATCGGCGACGCGGCCGGCGCCGGGAGCTCGAGCGTGAAGGTGGCGACCGCGTCGTCGGGCAGTCGATCGGGGATGAAGCCGTAGTAGTCGTTCGCGAGGTGAGAGACGGTTACCGGCGTCCGCGCCACCCCGGTCGTCCCGACGGCGAAGACCCGGCTCGGCCTCGGAACGGGGTAGCTCGCGCCCTCCGCATAGCTCCGGCTCGGGTAGAGGTCCGCCGCGCCGAAGTCGGCGAAGACGCGCGTCAGGTTGAGCTCCCGAGTGGCGAGCGCGCGGACGAGCGCCGTGACCGAATACGCGCGTCGCCCGGCGGCGCGCGACCACGTCTCACGAACGACCTCGCGTCCGACGCGCTCCGACAGGTAGCGCCAGAAGATCCAGGCTCCGTACTTGAAGCCGGCCTCGACCTCGTTCGGGTCGCGGTCGTAGTAGTCGATCGGCGTCGAGAAGAGGCGGGGGCTGAGCGGGCTCGTGCGGAGGTATTGCCGGTTGTCGTTCACGTCGTCGAAGACCTCGTCCTCGATCCACGTCGCGGTGCCCTCCATGAACCAGAGGTCCTCGAGCCAGTCGTACGCGTACTGGACGGCGTGGAAGAACTCGTGCGCCGCCGTAACCTCGAGCGCGCGGCGCCCTGTCGCGGTCCCCTCGAACTGGCCCGCGGCGAAATCGTCGTCGACGACGCAGAACGCGGACACCGCCCGCCGCCACCTTCGGCGGGGGTCGTCGCTCGTGCAGTAGCCGTAGAGCCCGTCGGCGCCGACGTCGGCGATGTATACGTCGAGCTTGCCGTTCGGCCCGTGGTCGCGTGCCAGGAGATCCGAGAGGGGACGGCGGTAGCCGAGGCGTTCGACCTCCGTGCGCCAGACCCGTGCGAAGACGGCGCGCGTCGTCTCGACCCAGTCAGGGATCCGGTTTCGGTTCCGGTCGGCAAGCCGGGGCGCGTCGACGCCCTTCGTCACCCACCAGAAGCAGAAGTGCGGGCCGCAGGACCGGCGTGCGGGAGCGGTGTACCCGTGGATCGCGTCTCGGCGAGCGGTCGGCCGGGCGAGGATGCGCCTCGCGAGCGGCCGCTGGGAGGGGGGGAGCGCGCTCACGCGCGCGGCAAGATCGCGGAAGATCGGCGTCCCCTCACGCGGATCTGGCGAGACGATCTCGCCGAAGAGCCGCCGCGCCCGCTCGGGCCGGTAGAGCGCGAGCGCGCGCTCGAGGGCGAACTCCGCGTGCGTCAACCGACCCTCGGCGAGCGCCCGGCCGAGCCCGTCCCCGGCCCGTTGCGCTGGCTGCGCGGCGCCCGCACCGGCGGCGGCGAGCGCGACGAGCGAGGCGCCGGCGACCACGACGCGTCGAAGACGAGCCGCTCGCCCGATCGTCAGACCCCTCGTGTCACGTCGTGTTCACGTCGTCCTGCGCCGCGCGCGTGGCGCGAGCACCGGTCGAATGGTACTCGCGACGCGACGCGACGCCAGAGCGCGGCAAGCTACTCACGATGCGGGCGTACGTCGGCTTGGGCGGGAACGTGGGCGACCGCCGCTCGTACCTTCGCCTGGCCGTCGAGCGTCTGCGCGCCGAGCCCGACGTCGAGGTCGTCGCCGTCTCGCGGGTGCACGAGACCGACCCGGTCGGGTATCGCGATCAGCGACGGTTTCTGAACGCGGTTGCCGCGCTCGAGACGCCGCTCGCGCCGCGAGCCCTCCTCGACCGCCTGTTCGCGATCGAGCGCGCGCTCGGCCGCGAGCGAACGGGGCCGCGATACGGGCCGCGAACGATCGATCTCGACCTCCTTCTCCACGGCGACGAGACGGTCGACGAGCCCGGCCTCGTCGTCCCGCACCCCCGGCTTGCGGAGCGCCGCTTCGCGCTCGAGCCGCTCGTCGAGCTCGACCCAGAGCTCGTGCTTCCCGACGGCAGGCGCGCCGCCGACCTCCTCGCCGCGCTCGCCGGCGACGCCTGAGCGGCGCACCGGGGCTCCTCGCGGCGGGGCTACAATGGGCATGGTGTCGCACCTCGACGAGCTCGACGAGTACGAGGCCGATCTCGAGCTTCGGCTCAAGAAGGAGTACACGGCCGTCTTCGGCCTCTTCCGCTACTGCGTCGTCACGCAGGACTCGACCTACCTCTGTAACCGGCTCGACATGAAGGTGCTGCCGCAGACGAGCTACCCGTTCTTCCACGTGACGATGGAGGACGTCTGGGTCTGGGACAAGAACCGGCCGACTCGCATGATCCCCCGCGCCGAGGTTTACACGTCGAGCGATGTCACGATCGAGGAGCTTCGCGGCGAGGGCGAGGAGGCCGCTCTCACGCCCGAGGCGCTCGCCGAAAAGCTCGGCGAGACGCTCTCGGGAGACGACGACACCGCCTAGTCGGCGGCCATGCTGCTGGCCGTCGACGCCGGCAACACGCAGACCGCGTTCGGGCTCTTCGACGCTCGCCGGCTCGTTGCCCACTGGCGGGTCGCGACGGAGCCGGAGCGCACCGGCGACGAGATAGGTGCGCTCGTCGGGCGCCTCCTCGAGCTCCGCGAGTTCGGCTTCGCCGATGTGACCGCCGTCTGCCTCTCGACCTCCGTGCCTCCGCTCGCCCGCTCATACGCCGAGTTCGCCGATTGCTACGCCGAGGCGCCGCTCCTCGTCGTCGGGCCGGGGACACGGACGGGAGTCCCGATCCGCTACGACGACCCCCGGGAGGTCGGACCCGACCGCGTCGCGAACGCCGTCGCCGCCCGCGAGCGCTACGGGACGCCGTGCATCGTGGTCGACTTCGGGACGTCGACGAACTTCGACGCCGTGTCCGCGGCGGGCGAGTTCGTCGGCGGCGTCCTCGCTCCCGGGATCGAGGTGTCGATGGAGGCACTCTTCGCGCGCGCCGCGCGCCTCACGAAGGTCGAGTACCAGGCGCCGGAACGGACGATCGGAACGAGCACGACGGCGGCGCTCCAGTCTGGCGTCGTCTTCGGCTTCGCCGGCCAGGTGGACGGGATCGTCGGCCGGATGCGGGCGGAGCTCGGCGACGGCGCCCGCGTCGTCGCGACCGGCGGGCTCGCCGGTCTCATCGCCCCACACTCGCGCACGATCGAGGCGGTCGATCCGCTCCTGACCCTGGAAGGGCTGCGACTCGTCTGGGAGCTAAACGCGGGGGGCGCCTAGGGCTGCGAAGCGGGGCTGATCGGGGTTCGGCGCGCCCGATTCACCCTGGCGAGGACGTACTACGACCTGGTCGAACTGGACCTTCGTGATCGGGTTCGCCCAGAGGCCCTCCACCCACGGGCGCCGGACGAGCATCGTCCGTCCGTAGAAGAGCGGGAGCACGGCCGCGTGCTCGGCGACCCACAGGCGGTCGACCTCGTGGTAGAGCCGCATCCGCTCGCCCT